>NZ_SOGE01000029.1:0-145695 GCF_004402575.1 Cryobacterium sp. TMT2-4
GCCGGCCCGCGCCGGCTAGCCGCGGCCCGGCCCGCGTCGGCTAGTCGCGGCCCGGCCCGGCTCGCCGCGGCCCGTCGGCCGACCCATCTCACCGTGCACACCCAGCTGAGCCTTCCATTCCGTGGCTAATTCAGGAGATTCCACGAGCAGCGGTCCCAGCCCCGCGAAGTTTCGCATGATTCTGCGGGCCGACCGCACCGTGCGCTCGTTTCTCCTGAGTTAGCCCCAACGACCTGCCCGACCGGGCCAGCCCCGCCCAGCCCGCACCACCCGGCCGGCCCGGGTCATCCATCGCCCCGGCGCATAACTCCTGCCAATTCCGGTGAGTGCCCGGAACCGCCCAAGCGTCCCGGGCATCCGTGCCGCAGCTCCGCCGAATTGGAGGAGTTGTGCGCACGGACCGACCTGCACCCCGAATCGGGCAGCAGCAGCCGCCGCGCATACGTCGTGGCCAACTCAGGAGATTCCGGCGAGTGGCGGCCGAGCCCCCGCAAATTTCCGCATGTTTACGCGGAGTTCTGCGAGTCGGCCACACCATCCGCACGTTTCTCCTGAGTTAGCCCCAGCGCACCGGGCCGATCGAGTCGAGCGGGCGCGCCGGCGGCGGCGAGCTACAGCCAGCGCATGGTGAAGGCGCGGGCGAGCACGGCGCTGGCGGGCGGCGCCGCGAGGGCGCGCACGAGGCCGTTCCGCGCGCGCAGGCGAAGCCCCTGCACGGGTCCGCCCATCGCCATGTTGAAGTCGGCCTGCCGGGCGGCCATCCGAGCGCTGCGCCGGCGGCGGCGGTCGTAATCCCCGAGCACGCCTGAAGCGGCCTCCGGATCCCGCAGCGCCCGCTCCAGCGCCGGGGCCAGTTGCAGCGCGTCGAGCCACCCGAGGTTCATGCCCTGCCCGCCGATCGGGCTGATCTGGTGCGCCGCGTCGCCGATGAGCACGACCCGTCCCGCTACAAGTCTCGTGGCGAGGCGCTGCTGCACCGAGAAGGCGCTGGCCTCCGCGGTCGTCGGAGGCAGCTGCGTGCCGGTGCGGGCACGGATGAGCGCAGCCAGGTCGTCGGACGTCGCATCGGCCTGCAGGGTCGGGGTCATGGCCACCCAGCGGCGTCGGCCTCCCGGCAACGGGAACGACTCGACCACACCACCCCGCTCGAAGAAGAGCACGGCCTCCCCGAGATGCTCCCCCGTGTCGGGGTAGTCGCTCATCAGATACGTCTCGCCGCCGGTGCGCGCGGTGCAGCGGATGCCGAGTAGGTCGCGCACGAGACTGCGGGCGCCGTCGGCGGCGACCACGTAGCGAGCCTCGAGAGTTTCGCCAGCAGACACGCCCCCCTCGCCCGTCCCGCCCGTCCCGATCCCCTCGACCGTCCCGTGAGTCCCGCCTGGCTTCGCCGTCTCGACTGTCTTAGCCGTCTCGACCGCGACCCGACCACCGCGCTCGGACACCCCGGTCACCGTTACGCCGCCGCGCAGCCGGCCGGGCGCGAGTTCGGCGAAGCGCGCGCGCAGCACGGCCTCGGTCTCGAACTGCGGCAGAGAGATCACGCTCTGCATCCGGCCGACGGTTTCGGTGAACGCCAGTCGGCCCAGCGTGCGCCCGTCCGAGCGCACCACACCGCCGCGGATGCGCACCGCCCGGGCGAGCACCTCTTCTGCCACGCCCAGTTGCTCCAGAGCCCGCAACGACGGCGGGTGGATGCCGATGGCCCGGGATCGCAGCGACGGCTTGGCTCGCTGCTCGACCACCTCCACGTCGACACCGCGCACCGCCAGCAGTCCAGCGAGCAGGATGCCCACCGGTCCCCCGCCGACCACGATCACGTCCCGAACCCGTGCCCCGCTGTCGTTCGCCTGCCCCCGCTCGTGCACGTGCACGCGTTCAGGTTCCCTTTCCGGTCGAGAGTGCCCGTTGCGCCGGTCACTTTTGACCGGAAAGGACACGCTCGCCGGCACCGTCTCAGCAAGAACCGACCCAGCCGACGCCGATACAGCCGACGACACAGCCGACGCCGACACAGCCGACGCGAGCCCGGCAGACGCCGGTCCGGTCGGCACCACCCGGCGCAGCACGAGGCGCGACGGATGTTCCCGCGTCACCTGCCACCCGGGCGGCACCACCTCGCGCAGCTCGGCCGCCGTAAAACTGCGGCGAATGGAGGTGAGCCCGTCGTCGCGGATGAACGACCGGCGAAAGAGCGGCCAGGTGCCGAGCCCGAAGCCGAGGTACGCGAACCGGCTGCGTTCGATGTCGGCGTGCAGCACCCGGTGCGCGGCGAGCCGTTCCGAGTCGGCGAGCAGTCCGCCGAGCTGTTCGCCGGTGAGGTGGTGCAGCACATGGTTGGAGACGACGACGTCGAACCGGCGCCTTTCTGCGACGAGATCGGAACTGAGCGCCCGCCGAAAAGTCAGTCCGGGCAGTGGGGGCAGACTCATCGCGTAGGCGTGCGCGCGGGCATCCGGGTCAACGGCCGTGATGCGCAGGCGCAGGCCGTCCCGGGCGGCCCAGCGGGCCAGCGCCCGCGCCACGTCGCCGCCGCCGCAGCCGACGTCGAGCAGGGTGCTCTCCCGAGTGCTCGACAGCAATGGCCGGATATCGCGGCGGTACATCCCGCGCCACCCCGACACCACGCCGTTCACAAACCGGAAGTTCGCGTAGGTGCTGGCGAGTTTGACGGGGTCGCAGTCGGGGTCGTCCATGAGCTCGACGGCGTCACTCGCGCGCCGGCGCAGCGACGGAACGCCCAGCGACGAGACGCCGAGGAAGGGACGACTCCGCGACGATCGGCGCGCCGAAGGGAAATGCATCGACGGGATGCCCACTTCCGCTACCCGGCGGTGACGGTCATCAGCCCGGATTCGACCGTGAGCCCCGGGCCGAACGCCATCGCGCAGACCCGCTCGCCGTCATCCGTGGCCGGGGAGTCGAGGATGGCCTTGAGCACGAACAGGATCGTCGCGCTGCTCATGTTGCCGTAGGTGCGGAGAGTCTCCCGCGAGGGCACGAGCTGCGCCTCGCTCAGCCCGAGCTTCGCCTCGGTCTTGTCCAGGATGCTGCGCCCGCCCGGATGGATCGCCCAGTGCGCGATCGCGGTGGCCGGTGTGGTGACCGGCGCGACGTCAACCGGTGCGACCAGGGTTGCGACCGACCCGGCCGAGACACCCTCCGGCACCCCGGCAGGCAGGAGCGACGGCACCCTAGAAGGCACAAGCGCCGGCGCCAACACTGCGCTGAGCGCGACGTCCCGCGCGAAGAGGGGTGCCAGCGCCCCCTCGATGTGCTGGTCGATGATGTGCGGCACGTAGGTGCTGAGGATCATCTCGAACCCTTCGTCGCCGATCTTCCAGGCCATGTCCCCCTCGCCGATGGGCGTGATCACGGTCTCGAACAGGTCGAGGTTGAGGGCGTTCTCGCCCGCCGCGGGGGCGCGGGAGCTGACGATCCCAGCCGCAGCTCCATCCGAGAACAGCGAGGAGGCGACGATCGTGTCCGGGTCGTCCGAGGTGCGCAGGTGCAGCGAACAGAGCTCGGCGCTGACGACGAGCACGACGGCGTTCGGGTCGGCGTCGACGAACTGCTTCGCCGTGCGCAGGGCGGGCATCGACGCGTAGCAGCCCATGAAGCCGAGGTGGTAGCGCTGGGTCGCGGGGTTCAGGCCCAGCTCGCGCACGAGCATGTAGTCGGGTCCCGGCGCGTAGAACCCGGTGCACGACACGGTAACCACATGCGTGATGTCCGAGGCCTCGATGCCGGGGCACGCCTCGAGGGCCCGTCGCCCGGCCTCGACGAACAGCTTCGTCGCCTCCACGATGTAGAGCTCGTTGCGCACCCGGGTGCTCGGCTTGAGCAGCTCCTGCGTGGCGGCGTCGAAGAACTGGGGATCGGACGACGCCTTGTCGAGAGTGAGCTCGTCAATGACGGTGTGCCGGGTGTCGATCCCGGACAGGTTGAACGACGCGGTCACCAGGCGCTGGGCCAGGCGGCTGAGTCCCGGCTGGGCGGCGAAGATGTCGCGCACCTGATCCTGAATCAGTACTGTCGGGGGGACCACGGTCTGGAGCGCTCTAAGAGTGACGGGCATAGCCCAAGTGTTACACGTGGGCACGGCCCGGCACACCCCCGTAAATGCCGTCAGATCAGGGCAGTGGGGCGAACAAACGGATGCCCGTGAACCCGATCCCGAGCCCCGCGGCAACGATCGCGGTGACGCCGCCGATGTACGCGATGAGGGTTCCCGGGGTATCGCCGAACGCACGGAAGTACGTGACCAGGAACGCGGCGACCGCGACCGCGGCGAACGGGATCAGGATGCGCAGCTGCAGGCGGTCGACTCTGGGCGGGCGGGCGTTCGTCCCGCCGCGCGGTGCACCGCCCATCGACCACGGGCCGCGGGTCAGCACCAGGCCGGCCACGCAACCCCAGACCGCCACGACGAGCAGAGCCGCGATGACATCGCTGGGCCGATGCCAGCCGTTCGCCAGCGTGGCGACCCCGGCCAGGATGGCGAAGCCGGAACCGCCGAGGGCGGCGAGGCCGCGCGTGCGGGGACTCGCGACCAGGAAAACGGCGAGAGCGGATGCCGCCGCCACCGTTGTATGTCCCGAGGGGAACGAGTTGCCGTCGTAGCCCTCCACCCCGAGGTCCGGCCGGGTCAGGAGCATGATCTTCAGCAGCTGAGTGCTCAACACGGCGGCCAGCGCTACCCCGCAGGCCACGATCAGGGTCCGGCCGTTGCGCCGAACGACGGTCACGACCCCGGTGAGCAGCAGTCCGGCGATGACGGAGACCAGCGGAACGGCATCCAGCAGCTCCTGCGCGAGCGGGGTGACGCTGCGGCGTCCGAACTCCGCGCCGTCGAAGGCGAGCTGGTCCATGGTCTGGCCGGAGAGGGTGCGCACGAAGTAGAGGTAGAGCCCGGCGAACAGGATGATTGCGACGAACGCCCCCACCAGGTAGCGAACGGGGCTGATCGACGAAGAGGTGCGCACGCTCTAGCTTCGCACGCGGCGGCGCGGTTGACTCCGTTCGGACCTCGGGCCTGACCCATCCCTCGGTGAGCCACCTCGGCCGAGCAGCCGTTGCAGGCGCAAGAGGGTACGAAGGAGACCACGTCCTGATCTCGCGGTGACGACGGGCCCGGAGGCGAAACACCCGGGTTCTTCACCGTGTTCGCCTGGCATTCACCTAAGGTTCAGCTCATGCTGCTCAAATAATCAGAGTAGAGTCAGCCAACTCTTCGAAGAGCTCTTAGCCCCAACGAATGGATGCTCCGTGAACATTCGAACGGCCGAATACCCCAAGCCGGATCATTTTCTACTCCACCTCAGCGACACCCACCTGCTTGCGAACGGCGGGCGCCTGTACGACCAGGTCGACAGCACCGCCCATCTCGCGCAGCTGTTCGCGGAGGTCGAAGCCTCCTCCGGCCGACCCGACGCCATCATCATCACGGGTGACCTGGCCGACAAGGGCGAACCGGATGCCTACCGGGCCGCTCAACTAATCGTCGAGCCGGCCGCGGCGCGGCTCGGTGCCCGCGTCTTCTGGGTGATGGGCAACCACGACGATCGGGCGGCGTTCCGCAGCACGCTGCTGAACGAGCCGGCGACCACCGAGCCGATCGACCACGTCGACTACATCGGCGGCCTGCGCCTGATCACGCTCGACACCTCCGTTCCCGGCCACCACCACGGCGCCGTGACCGACGACCAATTGCGCTGGCTGGCCGGCCAGCTGAGCGTTCCGGCGCCGGACGGCACCATTCTGGCCATGCACCACCCGCCCGTGCCGAGCGTGCTCGACCTGGCCGTGTCGGTCGAGTTGCGCGGCCAGGCCCGTCTTGCACAGGTGTTGCGCGGCTCGGATGTGCGCAGCATCCTCGCCGGGCACCTGCACTACTCCTCGACCGCGACGTTCGCGGGCATTCCGGTGTCGGTGGCGTCGGCCACCTGCTACACCCAGGACCTGAATGTTCCGGTCGGCGGCACGCGGGGCCGCGACGGGGCACGCACCTTCAACCTCGTGCATGTGTTCGCTGACACGATACTGCACTCGGTCGTTCCGCTGGGTGACTACCCGGCGCTGGACTACGTCGACGCGACGGAAAGTGCGCGACGGCTCGCCGGCGACAACATCCGGATCATGCCCGCGGGTACTCTGCCAACGTTCCGCGAACCCCCGATGACCACACCGATCCCGGTTCTGCACTAGACGGCGGCGTGTGCCCGGCCTGGCCGGGAACGAGCTGGTTCTCGCGTTCCCACGGGGCGACTATCGGGAAGTAACGTTCGAGGAAGTCGGTCACGGCCGCGCGGCGAACCTCGTCGGAGATCTCCGGGTTGCTTCCGTCGTTCAGGCAGAACATGTCCTGGTCGCGGCGCTTGCGCAGGGCGTTCATCTGACGCAGTGCCAGCTTCAGCGTGGTTTCGATGTACAGTGAGCGCGCCTGGGTCTGCTCGACCGCCCGCCCGGTCATCAGCGCGTAGTAGTGGTACAGCGAGTTCGTGACCGAGATATCAGTCGCTGAGCGGAACTGGCTGGCCGCAGTGCGGGCGAAATCGCCGGGGAACTCCGCTTCGAGTTCCTGCATCACACTCCTGCGGAGCGGCGCCGCCGTGTGCTCGAGGTGCCGCGTGGTGACCTTGCCGAACCGATCGCGCAGCAGGGCGCGGTTGACCCGGGCGCCGTTCTCGAACCCGCTGCGGCTGGTGTTGTTCTCGCCGAGGCCGATCCGGGTGGATGCCTCGATGAACTTGGTCACGCCGCCCGGAGAGAAGAACAGCTCCGGTCCGACAGGGCGGCCGAAGAACATGTCGTCGTTGGAATAGAGGAAATGCTCGGCCAGTCCGGGGATGCGGTGCAGCTGACTCTCCACGGCGTGCGAGTTGTGCGTGGGCAGAACACTCAGGTCGGGGAAGAAATCCTCGCTGCGCATGATGGTCACGCGCGGGTGCTCGGCCAGCCACACCGGGGCCGGCGAATCCGTGGCGATGAAGATGCGGCGCACCCAGGGCGCGAACATGTAGACGCTGCGGAGGGCGTACTTGAGCTCGTCGATCTGGCGGAAACGGGCATCCGAATCGTCGCCGTCTCCGACGACATAGGCCTGCATGCGCTTGGCCCGTTCACGCTGGAAATCACTGGACGAGCCGTCGACCCAGGAGAAGACCATGTCGATGTCGAAACTGACGTCGCTGGCCAGGTCGTCGAACATGTGTTGCAGGGTGCGCCAGGTGCGCCCGAAGAGGTCGATCGTGGTCTCGCGGGCCTCCGAACGCGGCAGACGTGCCCGCATCAGCGAGTTCTCGACGGGCGCGACGATCTCATCGTCGCCGAAGTGCCAGAGCTCGAACTGGAAGGCCGTTTCGGCGCCGTAGCGCAGGCGGCCGATCGGCTCGATGCGCGGTCGGTAGACCCGGAAGACGGATGACTTGCGCAGCGTCGTCAGGGCGCCGTCCGCCAGGAGCAGGGCCGGGGTCAGATTCCCGTCGAGGGGCTTAGCGTAGAAGGGCTCGTTCGCGAAAGCCTCCGCAAGGATGCGGGTGAGGTTCTTGCGGCGTTTGCGGTCGACCGCGATCACCGGGCGGTCCCCGTCGCCGCGCACGAGCAGGAAGTCGATGCCGGCCCGTTCGAGCGCGTCGCGGACCGCGAGGAGGTCCTTGACCATCGACTCGTGGGGGGTGAAGTGACCGTTGATCAAGTTGATCTCGCCCTTGCGCACGACCACGTCATCACGGTCGAAACGGCGGGTGCGCGGGTCGGGTGAGAGCAGCACGAGCTCGGGTTCCTGGCTCAGCGTCAGCACGGGCAGGTTGTCTGCCGGTTCGTTCGAGGAGCGACGCTCGGTTTCCGGGCGATCGAACGTGGCCATGGTCCTCCTCGAGAAGAATTGGGAACACTCATTCACGAGGCAACCACACGCAGTGCCGGGGAGAGTGCGTCCGTTGATGCCGGACAGCAACGACCGGTTCAGAGACCGGAGCGAAGCAGCCGGCGGAACGCGGTGGCGCCGTTGTTATTCTACGTCTTCTGCGTCCCCCGCTCGCCGCGGTGACGGGACCGCCCGGTGATCGCGGTCGAACCCGTGCGCAGGCTTTCCTCGTCGTGGCCGACGGCTGTCATCCAGGAGGTACCGAACGCCAGCTGCGAGTACCCGATCGCGCCGACGACCATGCTGGACGCGGTGGCCAGGAGTACGGCCCCGATGGTGATTTCGGGAACCATCGCCGGAGTCCGTTCGGTCGTCGGCGCAGACCGATGAGGTCGGCTGGCGTGAGGTTGCCGGCTTGAGGTTACCGGCTTGTAGTTACTTCGGAGGCCCGACGGCCGGCGCGATTTCCGCTCAGGTATCGGGTCAGGCGAACGGGTCAGGCCCTGTCAATCACATACTCGGCCAGGATCCTGGCGTGGTTCACCATCGGGTCCCGAGCGCCGTAGACCAGCGTGGTTGTCGTCTGCTTCTCCTCGTCGCGGGCGATGAGCGTGCGGAGTTCCTGCACGGCCGCCGTCGTCTCGGGTGCGGTGTCGAGTTCGGCCCGGTAGCGCACCGCGAACTCATCCAGAAGTGCCCGGTCGTGGTTCCACCACCGGCGCAGCTCCGGGCTGGGCGCGATCTGCTTCAGCCAGGCGTCGAGCCGGGCTTCCTCCTTCGAGACTCCGCGCGGCCACAGCCGGTCGACCAGCACCCGGGTCCCGTCGCTCGCGGAAAGTTCGTCGTAGACCCGCTTGATCTGTATGCCCATCTGTCCATTCTGTTCCCGGCGCGGCCACCGGGCCGACCAGCCTCCGTCCGGGTCAGGCCATCGGCAGGTCGGCGGGATCGGTGACGGGCAGGCGGCAGACGAAGTCACGGCAGAGGTAGGCCGTCGGCAGACCCTGGTGTGCGACCCGGCCGCGGAACAGTTCGAAGCCGGCGTCGGCGAAGGCCTGCGCCTGAACCTCGGTGACGGATGCGACGAGCCCGCTCCCGCGTCGGCGCACCGCGTCGAGCAGTGCGGCGGGTTGCTCGGGGGCGGCCGCGTCCGGCCCTGCCCCCGGCCCGACCACGTCCGCCCCGACCACCACGAGTTGTTCCACGGGGCCGGTCAGAATGCCGGACAGTCGCAGGGCCGCCCCGAAGGCGAGCGGGCGTTCGAGTGCGCGCTCGGCGAGGGCCGCCATCGCGGCAACGGCGGCCGCGCGATAGCGGTCGTCGGCGGTCAGCAGGTAGAGCAGGTTCGCCGCCTCTGCGGTCGCCGTGATCCCGGACGGGTAGGCCCCCTCCGACGGGTCGACGTCCAGGGCGAGTCCCTGCGCGGCAAGCAACGGGTCGGGCCCGTCGGGAGCGCGAAACGGCATCCCGCCGGCGACAGTTCCGGCCGTGCCGGCCGTGCCGGCGGCGTCGGTGGGGGCATTGGTGCCGGGAGTGCCGGAGCCGGGGATGTCGGTGGCGGACGGTACCGTTTTGGCATCCGTTCCCCCCAGCGTGCCGTCGATGAGCCGGCGCGCGGCCGTGGCATAGCGCACCTCGCCCGTGGCCAGAGCAAGCTCGAGGAGACCCTGTGCACACATCCCGAAGTCCTCCAGGGTGGCCTGAGCGGCAGACGTGCGCCCCGCGATGGAGGCCCGCACGAGGCTGCCGTCCCGGCGCAGGTGACGCGTGAGCAGGTGGTCGGCGGCCCTCGCGGCCGCCGTCGTGAGGTCGGGATCGGCGAGGGCGAACCCGGCGCGGGCCAGGGCTCTGATGGCAAGGCCGTTCCAGCCGGTGAGCACCTTTTCATCGAGCGCGGGCGGCTCCTCCTGCCGCCGGGCGTCCTCGTCCAGGGTGTAGTACAAGCCCTCGACGCGGCGACCGGCAACGGTGCTCTCGGAGTCCTGGGCGCTGGCGAACCCGCCGCCGGGCAGGCGCAGCACGGTCGTGAGGAACCCGGCGACACCCTCCGCGACCGTCTGCGCCCATTTCTCGCCGGTGAGCTGCCAGGCCTGGGTGTAGAGGTCGAGCAGCTGCGCGTTGTCGTAGAGCATCCGCTCGTAGTGCGGGTCGCTCCAGTCCCGGTTCACGGCGTAGCGGAAGAAACCGCCCTCCACCGGGTCGCGCAGGGGCGAGGCACCCATGCGCTTCAGGGTGCGCAGGGCGAGGGCCTGCGCTTCCGGGACCTGTCCCACGACACCCGGCCGGCCGAGCAGAAACCCCAGCACCGGCGCTACGGGAAACTTGGGCGCGCCGCCGAATCCGCCGAAGCGGGGGTCTTCCAGGCCCACGAGTTCGGCCTGGACCCGGTCGAGCGCGGCGGGGCCGGGCAGCGCTCCGCCGGCACCCTGTCGTGCGGCGGCGGCCGCGAGCGTCTCGGCGACGAGGGACGCGCTCGCGGTGACCTCGGCGCGGCGGTTCGTCCAGGCATCCGTCACCGCTTCAAGCACCTGCCGGAACGACGGATGCCCCGGCAACGGCAGCGGCGGAAAGTAGGTGCCGGCGTAGAAAGCCTGCCCGTCGGGGGTGACGAACACGTTGAGCGGCCAGCCGAGCCCGCCCACGAAGGCGCTGGCCGCGGCGAGGTAGCTGGCGTCGACCTCGGGATGCTCCTCCCGGTCGACCTTGATGCTCACGAAGTGCCGGTTCAGGTAATCGGCGAGCTCCGGGTCGCTAAAGCTCTCCCGGGCCATGACGTGGCACCAGTGGCAGGTCGAGTAGCCGATCGAGACGAGCACGGGCAGATCCCGCAGCCGAGCCTCCACGAAAGCCTCCGAACCCCAGCCGAACCAGGCAACGGGATTGTCGGCGTGCGAGCGCAGATAGGGGCTGATTGCGTCGGCGAGGTGATTGGACATGCCTCCATTGTGCCGCTGTCCCCGGCCCGACGCTCCCTGCGTATTTCCTCAACGAACCTGAGCGGAGCAGGTCAGGGCCGGTCAGAGCCGGGCGGCCACCAGGTCGACCGCGAGGGCCCTGCGGGCGCGGCGCTGCACGCTCATCCAGACGAAGAAGCCGGCGAGGGTGAACGCGCCGTAGAAGATGTAGAGGATGGCCGAGGCGTAGTAGCCGGCGCTGAGCAGCAACGGCACCCCGACGATGTCGACCGCCACCCAGATCAGCCAGAACTCGGTCCAGCCCTTCGCCATGCCGTACGTGGCCAGCAACGAGCCGGTGAAGATCCAGGCATCGGCCCAGACGGGCTCGAACGAGCCGAGCGCACGGAAGACCGGCGTGAGCACCAGAGTGCCCGCGACGAGCCCGAATCCGAGCAGGATGCGCGCGCGAGCACCGGCCCAGTGCGGGGCCACGGCAGCCTGCGCGCTCCCCCGACGATGGGTGGACCACTGGACCCAGCCGAAGATCGACACGACGATGAACATGATCTGCCGTCCGGCCTGGCCGAGCAGATTGACCGGGTTGGGCGTGCCGAACACGGCGCCGAGGAACACCGTGAACAGCAGCACGTTGCCCGCGATTCCGATCGGCCAGGCCCACACCTTACGGCGCATCCCGCCGACGGCGCTCAGGATGCCGAAGGCGTTGCCGATGATCTCGCGCCAAAGAATGGTCTGGGTTCCGATCTGCAGCTGTGCGTCGAAAAGCCACTCGATCGGGTTCATCCGTCATCTTCCTCGCCGGGCGGTTCCCGCCCTCCCCAACCTAACCCTCCTCCCGGGCTGTTATTCCCGGTGGCGGCAGGGCGGAACGAGACCGCGCGAGGCGGAGCGCGTCAGTTCACGTCGTCGGGCTGCGCGCTCACCCGGCCGGCGGGCTCGGCTCGGCCCACTCGCTTCCGAGGTGCAAATGGCACAGCTCGGGACCCACGAACGGGCGCAGCCCGACCTGGTCCGGGTCGTGGCCGAGCTCGCGGGCGACCCCGCGCACGAGGCCCAGGTGCACCGAGCAGATGACGTCGGGGGCGTCCCGCGCATCGGCGCGAAACGGGCAGGCCAGCAGGGTGATCAGCGGGGCGGCAACGTCGGCGACACCGTCGGAGGCACCGTCGTCCGCCGCGGACTCGGCTTCCGAAGCCGGAGCCGGCTCCACCGCCGAAACCAGCTCCGGATCGAAGCCGAGCCGGTCGAGGATACTCAGCAGCGGCGCGATGCCCTCCGCGGCGCTCCCCCGCAGCTCGTCGGCGTAGCTCTCGGCCCAGGTCTCACCGGCGCGGATTGCCCGGGCCCGCCCGCTGTCGGCGTCCTCGGCGAGCGCGGTGGCCAGCACCCGGCTCAGATCGTGCTGGGCGCCGCCTTCCCGGGCGGCGGGTCCAGCGGTGAAGAGGATTCGCGGGCGGCCACGCGTCCCCGCGCGCCCGACGGCGCGCCGGATCAGGTCGGCGTTCTCGAGCTGATCGAGATGGAACCGGGCGGTCGTCACGTGCAGTCCGATGCGCGCCGCGACCGCGGCGGCGTCGAGCGGGGTGGCCGATCCCATCAGGAGGTCGAGCACCTGGCGGCGCGCGTCGGAGGCAAGGGCGGCGTGCCGGTCCCCCGTCCCTTCGTCGTTGATCATTCTTTGATGCTAACATCGTGCGGTTAAAAACGCGCCGATACAGCCACAGCCGTCGGGCCGATCACAGGCGAACCCGGGCAGCATCCGTCGTTCACCGCGAGGTCATACGATGGAAGGCTCATGATCCCCGTCGAAGTCACCTTCCCACCCGAGCTTCCGGTCAGCCAGCGCCGGGAGGATATCGCGCGCGCCATCCGTGACAACCAGGTGGTCATCGTCGCCGGCGCGACGGGTTCCGGCAAGACCACCCAACTGCCGAAGATCTGCCTCGAGCTGGGCCGGGGGAACATCGGCCACACGCAACCCCGCCGTCTCGCCGCGCGCACGATCGCTGAACGCATCGCCGAGGAACTCGGACAGGAAGTCGGCCAGACGGTCGGCTACCAGGTGCGGTTCACCGACCAGGTCGGCCCGGACACCCGCATCAAGCTGATGACCGACGGCATCCTGCTCAACGAGATGCACCGCGACCGTCTGCTGCGCAAGTACGACACGATCATCATCGACGAGGCGCACGAGCGCAGCCTCAACATCGACTTCCTGCTCGGCTACCTGCGTCAGCTGCTGCCGCAGCGCCCCGACCTCAAGCTCATCATCACCTCCGCGACGATCGACCCGCAGAGCTTCGCCGAGCATTTCGCCACGCCCGACGGCACGCCGGCCCCCATCATCGAGGTCTCCGGGCGCACCTACCCGGTGGAGATCCGCTACCGGCCGCTGGTCGTCGAGGCGATGGACGGCGACGACGACGACACGACGGATGCCGCGCCCACGGTGGACAGGGACTACATCGAGGGAATCTCCGCCGCGCTCGATGAGCTCGAACGGGAGTCCAACGGCGATGTTCTGGTCTTCCTCAGCGGTGAGACCGAGATTCGGGACGCCGCGGACGCCCTGCAGGGCAAGTACGCCTCCTCGGGGCGCACCAGCCCCACCGAGATCCTGCCGCTGTACGGGCGGCTCTCCTCCGCCGACCAGCACAAGGTGTTCCAGCCGTCTAAGGTCGCCGGCGTGCGACGCCGCATCGTGCTGGCGACGAACGTGGCGGAGACCAGCCTGACCGTGCCGGGCATCCGCTACGTCATCGACGCCGGGACCGCCCGGATCAGCCGGTACAGCGTGCGCTCGAAGGTGCAGCGGCTGCCGATCGAGGCCATCTCGCAGGCCTCCGCGAACCAGCGCTCGGGCCGAAGCGGCCGCACCAGCGACGGTATCGCCATCCGCCTCTATTCGGAGGAGGACTTCACCCGCCGGCCTGAGTACACCGAGCCGGAGGTGCTGCGCACGAACCTGGCCGCGGTCATCCTGCAGATGATCTCGCTGGGCCTCGGCGACATCGCCGCGTTCCCGTTCCTCACCCCGCCCGACTCGCGCGGCATCAAGGACGGCCTCGACCTGCTCGCCGAGCTCGGCGCGGTGGCTGCGCTCACCGCCGGCCACAAATCCGGCATCTCCAAGCCCGGCATCTCCAAGCCCGGCATCTCCACACTGACCCGCATCGGCCAGCAGCTCGCAAAGCTGCCCATCGATCCTCGGTTCGGACGAATGGTGATCGAGTCGAAGACGCAGGCGGTGAGCCGCGAGGTGATGGTGATCGTCTCCGGGCTCACCATCCAGGACCCGCGCGAACGGCCCCTCGAGCGCCGCGCGCAGGCCGACCAGCAGCACGCCCGGTTCACCGACCCGACGAGCGACTTCCTGAGCCTGCTGAACCTCTGGAACTACCTCGAGACGCAGCAGAAGGAGCTCGGTTCCAGCGCCTTCCGACGCCTCTGCAAGAACGAGTTCCTCAACTATCTGCGCGTGCGCGAATGGCAGGACGTGTACAAGCAGTTGCGCCAGATGGCCAAGCCGCTCGGTCTCCACATCGGGGATCCCAGCGTGAATCCCGATGGGATCCACCGTTCGCTCCTCGCCGGTCTGCTTTCCCACATCGGTCTCAAGGACACCGCCAAGAAGGACTACATCGGCGCGCGCCAGCAGCGTTTCGTGATCTTCCCGGGCTCGGCGCTCGCGAAGAAGCAACCGAACGCCGTGATGAGCGCGGAACTGGTCGAGACCAGCCGCCTGTTCGCCCGGATGAACGCGGTCGTCGACCCCGCGTGGGCCGAGCCGCTCGCCGGCGACCTCTGCAAGCGCAGCTACTCCGAGCCGCACTGGGAGAAGAAGCAGGGCGCGGTCGTCGCCTACGAGCGGGTCACCCTGTACGGGGTGCCGATCGTGCCGCGCCGCCGAATCCAGTTTTCCCGGGTCGACCCGGCCTACGCTCGCGACCTATTCATCCGGCACGCGCTCGTCGAGGGTGAATGGGACCTTGACCGAATCGACCAGCGCGTCACGGCCTTCGACCGGGCGAACACGAGCCTGCGCAAGGAACTCGCCGAACTCGAGGAGCGCACGCGGCGCCGTGACATCCTGTTCGACGACGAGGCCGTGTTCGAGTTCTACCAGAAACGCATTCCCGCCGACGTATGCTCATCGCGCACGTTCGAAACCTGGTGGCGCCAGGCGCGCACCCAGACGCCCGATCTGCTCACGATGACCGCCGAGGCACTGGTGCCCGAGGACGCGCCGGAGATCGACGAGGCCGTGTTCCCGCCGATCTGGCGCCAGGGCGACCAGAAGTTCGCGCTCAGCTACCGGTTCGAGCCCGGCGCGGACGACGACGGCGTGACCGTGCAGATCCCGCTGGCCCTGCTCGCGAGGCTCTCTCCCACCGGCTTCGACTGGCAGGTACCGGGCCTCCGCGCCGACCTGGTGACCGCACTGATCAAGTCGCTGCCCAAGAGCATCCGTCGCAACGTGGTGCCGGCGGGGGACTGGGCCAAGCGACTGCTGAACGAGTTGCCGCCGGCGCCGGGCGAGGTCTCGGTCGGGGTGTCGGGCCTGGGCGAAGCCACCCGCGGCTCCATGTTCGACCGCGACGATGTCCCCTTCACCGAGACGCTCGCCGCCCTGATCCAGAAGCTCACCTACGTGTCCGTGAAGGCGAACGACTTCGAGCTGGTCCGGGTTCCGGCCCACCTTCGCATGACGTTCCGTGTCGTGGACGAACGCGGTCGCCCGAGCGCCTCCGGCAAGGACCTCCTGGAACTGCAGCGCCGGCTCGGCACCCAGGCCCGCGAGAGCGTGGCCGCGGCATCCGCTGCCACCCCCACCAATGCGATCGAGCGCACCGGACTCACCACCTGGGATTTCCCGGAGCTGCCCCGGTTCCTCGACACCAGGCAGGGTGACAACACCATCCGCGGCTACCCGACCCTCGTCGACGAGGGTGCGTCGGTGGCGATCCGCATGATGAGCACGGAGGCCGAGCAGGCCCGCACCCTGCCCGATGGCGTGCGTCGCCTGCTGCTGCTCGCCACGCCCTCCCCGGTGGCCTACGTGCAGCAGCACCTCACCGGGGCAGAGAAGCTCAGCCTGGCCACCAGCCCGTATCGCACCACCCAGGCGCTGTTCGACGACTGCCTCGCGGCGAGCGTCGACGACGTGCTTTTCCGGGTGAAGCCCGGCGGCCAGGTGTTCATGCACGCCGAGTTCGACACCATCCGGGACCGGGTGTCCGGCGTCGTGATGGATTCCATGTTCGATACGGTGGGCCTCGTCGCCCGCATCCTCGCCGCCGCGCGCGCCGCCGACAAGGCGCTCAAGGCGTCCACCAGCATGGCCCTGCTCCCGGCCCT
Source organism: Cryobacterium sp. TMT2-4 (assembly GCF_004402575.1). Taxonomy (NCBI): domain Bacteria; kingdom Bacillati; phylum Actinomycetota; class Actinomycetes; order Micrococcales; family Microbacteriaceae; genus Cryobacterium; species Cryobacterium sp. TMT2-4. Next base: position 16,141 of record NZ_SOGE01000029.1, read on the forward strand.
GACGGATGCCCGCGCGCAGCTGACCGGGCTCGTCTACCCCGGTTTCGTGAGCGCCACGGGACTCGTGCAGCTGCGGCACTTGCCGCGATACCTCGGCGGCATCACCGCGCGCATCGCGAAGCTCAGCGACAATCCGAGCCGCGACCGGGTCTGGATGAATGAGAGCCAGGCAGCCACGGGCCGGTTCGAGGATGCCGGCGGCACGATCCCCCTGCAGGCGAACGCGGCCGCCAACCTGGTGCGTGCGCGCTGGCTGATCGAGGAACTTCGGATCAGCCTCTTCGCCCAGGAACTGAAGGCCGCGGAGCCCGTTTCCCTCCAGCGGATCCACAAGGCCCTGACCGGCTGAGGTCTCCGTCGTTCTCGGTATCCGGCACCGCTGCGCTGGATCATCGGTAGCCCACCTGCTTGAAGTCAGCGTTGAGGTGGTCCTCCAAACGATCCCTCATCGATACGGGTCCGGGCTGGGCTCCTGGCGGGGCTCCTGGCGGGGCTCCCTTGGAAGGCGTATATAACTACGATAAATTCTTAGTTTTTTCTAGGCTAACATGGTTTATTTGTTCACAATGAGATAAACTCGGGTTGGTGATCAACCTCCTGGAACAGCCCGAAGCGAATGCCGCGCACGGCCTGTCCGCGGCGGCTCGGGCGGTCGCGGGGCTGCATGCTCTCGCGGCGGGGCTCGGGGAATCCCTGCGGTGCTTGGCGGTGCGCGGTCTCGACGACGACGGCCTCCTGCAGGTGACCACGGCGGTCGAGGTCCTCGGCCGGCGGGTCGACGCGCTGCGGGTGGCGGCCGCGGCGGAGGTCGCCGACCGGTCCCGGCCCGAGCTCGGCACCGGGCAGCTCTCGGCGAAGCGGGGCTGCCGCACCGCCGGAGAACTACTCGAGCGTCTGACGCTCGTCTCCGGGCCGACCGCGGGGCGACGGATGCGGTTGGGCACGCAGCTGCGCACCGGCCGCTCCTTGGGGTGGCGAACCGCTGCCGCCCACCTTCCCCGCCACGGCCATCGGCCTGGCCGCCGGAGCGATCGGCGTCGACACGGCCGACGCGATCCTCACCGCGTTGACGCCGACGCTGCGGTACACCGACCTGGACTCGGTGCAGGCAGCCGAGAGCGAGCTGGTCGCCTCGGCCACCGGCACCATTTCTGAGACCCCGGTGCCGGCGTCGGTGCCGGCGTCGGCGGATGAGATCCGGTTGCAGGGTGCGGTCTGGAGGGCCGTGCTCGCGCCCGACGGGTCCCGNCGTCGTCTCCCGGGCCGGGGAGGCCCCGACCATCGGCGGCGCCCCGGCCACGGTTCTGGTCAGTGTGCGGGAACAGGACCTGAACGCGGACTTCGGTCAGGGCCGCGGCGTCGGCTGGATCGACGGCGTCGAAACCCCGATCTCGATCAGCGCCGTCACGGACCTGATCAGCATCGGCGGTCAGCAGAAAGTCGTCATCACCGACGAGGGACGCATCATCGCCCTCGGCTCACCCGAACGGTGCTTCACCGCCGCGCAACGCCGGGCGATTCAGCTCCGCGACGGCACCTGCGTCATCCCAGGCTGCAAAATCCCGGCCGGGATGACCGAGATCCACCACGTGATCCCGCACTCCGAGGGCGGACCGACGCACACCGACAACGGCGTCTGTCTGTGCTGGTGGCATCACCGCTACCTCGCCGCCTCCGGCTGGGCAATCCGGATGGTCCGCGGCGCCGTGCAGATCATGGCACCACCCTGGCTGGAGACCGGGGCCCTCAAATGGCGGAACGAGACCAAGTCCCGCCCCCGAATGACGGACGCGGCCGAACGGGAAAACGGATAGGGGGTCCCTGGCCCCTGGTCTCGACATGCTCGACAGGCTCGACATGCGTTCGCTTTTTCACCCAGCGACAGTGGGACCGCTCCGCTTAGGCTGTAGGCATGGAATTCCGCTATCTCGGTTCATCAGGCCTGAAAATCTCCGAAATCACCTACGGCAACTGGCTCACGCACGGTTCGCAGGTCGAGAACGACATCGCCACGCAGTGCGTGCATGCCGCGCTCGACGTGGGGATCACCAGCTTCGACACCGCCGACGTCTACGCCAACACGAAGGCGGAGTCCGTTCTCGGCGACGCCCTCAAGGGCCACCGCCGCGAAAGCCTCGAGATCTTCACCAAGGTCTATTGGCCGACCGGCCCGCGCGGCCACAACGACGTCGGGCTGTCCCGCAAGCACATCATGGAGTCGATCAACGGTTCTCTGACCCGATTGCAGACCGATTACGTCGACCTTTACCAGGCCCACCGCTTCGACACCGAGACCCCACTGGAGGAGACGATGCAGGCTTTCGCCGACATCGTTCGGCAGGGCAAGGCGCTCTACATCGGCGTCAGCGAGTGGACCGCCGCGCAGCTGCGAGCCGGCCACGCCCTCTCCCAGGAGTTGGGCTTCAGCCTGATCTCGAGCCAGCCGCAGTACTCGATGCTGTGGCGCGTCATCGAAGACGAGGTCGTGCCGACTTCGCGCGAGCTCGGCGTCGGCCAGATCGTCTGGTCCCCCGTGGCCCAGGGTGTGCTCACCGGCAAGTACAAGGCAGGCCAGGCCCCGCCGGCCGGCTCGCGCGCCACCGACCTCAAGGGCGGCGCCGACATGATCAGCCGCTTCATGAACGACGACGTGCTCACCCGGGTGCAGAAGCTTGAGCCGATCGCCGCCGACCTCAACCTGTCGATGGCGCAACTGGCCGTGGCCTGGGTGTTGCAGAACGACAACGTCTCAGCAGCCCTCGTCGGAGCTTCCCGCCCCGAGCAGGTGCGCGAGAACGTCGAGGCCGCGGGAGTGAAGATCCCGGCCGAGAGCATGAGGCAGATCGACGAGGTACTCGGCGACGTCGTGGAGCACGATTCCGCGATGACCGCGGCTACCGCACCGCAGAGCCGCCCGGCGTAGGGCAGGCTCGGCGTCACACTGCTCGGCCCGAACGAGAGTCGCCGTTTGTGCCGAGAGTCGCCGCAACGGCGGGTACTCTCGGCACAAACGGCGACGGTCGCTGCGGTTTTCCTAGAGCAACATTTCTAGAGCACCATTTCTAGAGCACCTTCGACAGGAACGCCTGCGTGCGGCGGTGCTGCGGGTTCGTCAGGATCTCGTCCGGGTCGCCCGCTTCGACGACCACACCGCCGTCCATGAAGACGAGCGAGTCGGCGACCTCCTTGGCGAAGCCCATCTCGTGGGTGACCACGATCATGGTCATGCCCGATTTGGCCAGACCCTTCATCACGTCGAGTACCTCGCCGACGAGCTCAGGGTCGAGCGCGCTGGTCGGCTCGTCGAAGAGCATGAGCTTGGGTTCCATCGCGAGTGCGCGGGCGATCGCCACCCGCTGCTGCTGCCCACCCGACAGGTGCGCCGGGTAGTAGTCGGCACGTTCGGCCAGACCCACCCTGGCCAGCAGATCGAGAGCGCTCCGCTCCACCTGGGCCTTCGGCAGCCCCTTCACCCGGATCGGCGCCTCCATCACGTTCTCTAGCGCCGTCATGTGCGGAAACAGGTTGAACCGCTGGAACACCATGCCGATGTCCCGTCGCTGACGGGACGCTTCCTTGGGTGCCATCTCGTAGAGCTTGCCGTTGGTCTCCCGGTAGCCGATCAGCTCGCCGTCGACGCTGAGCCGACCGGCGGAAAGCACCTCGAGGTGGTTGATGCAGCGCAGGAACGTGGACTTGCCCGACCCACTGGGCCCGACCAGGCACATCACCTCGCCACGCTTCACCTCGAGGGAGATGCTCTTGAGCACCTCGTTCGAGCCGAAGCTCTTCGATACCTGCTCGGCCAGAACCATGGGAGGAATCGTGACGGATGCCCCGGCCTGCGTGTTCACGTCGGTCATTTCACGCCTCCGGGGTTGGCTGGTGGATCGTTCTCGCGCGGCGGTGCGATCACCGACGGCTGCCCGGAACCGATGACGGGGACGACCCCGGTGAGGGTTCCCGTTCCGGTGCCGACGGCATCCTTGCGATCCGGCTGCCGGTCGCCCACGCCGCGGGCGAACCGCTTTTCGAGGAAGTACTGGCCGACCATCAGGATGGACGTGAAGAACAGGTACCAGATCGAGGCCACGATCAAAAGCGGGATCGGGTTGAACGTCTCCGCGGAAATATCCCGCGACCGGGTGAACAGCTCGAAGCTGAACGGCACGGCGGTGACGAGCGACGTGGTCTTCAGCATCGAAATGACCTCGTTGCCCGTCGGCGGGATGATCACGCGCATCGATTGCGGCAGGATCACCCGCGTCATGGTCTGCGACCAGCTCATTCCGAGCGCCGTCGCAGCCTCCTCCTGGCCGCTGTCCACGGCCAGGAGGCCGGCGCGCACGATTTCAGCCATGTAGGCCGCTTCGTTCAGGGCCAGCCCGATGATGGCGATGGTGAACGTGCTCAGTGCCGCGTTGGTCGAGAAGGACACCCACGGGTCCATGAACGGGATGCCGATGTCGATGCTCGAGTAGATCAGCGAGATCAGACCCCAGATCGTCAGCTGCACGTAGACCGGGGTCCCACGGAAGATCCACAGGTAGAACCAGGCCAGGCTCTTCACCACGGGGTTGGGCGAGAGCCGCATGACGGCCAGGATCACCCCGAGGACGATCGCGATGACCATGGAGTACACGGTCAGCTGCAGGGTCACGACGGCCGCCTGCGAGATGCGGCGGTCGAAGAGGTACTTGCCGACGGCGGGCCAGTCGTAGGCCGGCCGGAGCGCGGCGTCGACGACGATGGAGACGAAGACCACCACGAGCAGAATGGCGAACACCATCCTCCACGGATGCCGCAGCTTGATGGCCTTGATCGGCACCGATGGGGCCGGTTCCCCGGGCGGGCGGGTTGCCCCGCCCGCCTTCGGTGGAGTCGTGATGCTCATACGTTATCCGTTCGACGCGGCGTTGATCGTGATCGTCTCGATCGCACCATCCGCGACGCCCCACTCGTCGAGGATGTCACCGTAGGTGCCGTCGTCGACCATGGACTGCAGCGCAGCCTGCACGGCCTTGGTCAGCTCGGAGTCCTTGGCGACCACGATGCCATACGGCGCCACATCGAAGGTCTCTCCGGCCGGCTGCAGCTTGCCCTCGGTCTGGGCGATCGCGTAGAGAGTGACGGGCGAGTCGGCGCTGAGCGCGTCGGCCTGGCCCAGCACGACCGCGTTGGTGGCCTGGTCCTGGGTGTCGTACTTCAGCTTGTCGATCGCCGGCTTGCCGGCCGCGACGCAGGCGTCACTCTTGGCCGGCACTTCGTCGGTGTCCTCATACGTGGTGGCCTGCACGGCGACCTTCAGCCCGCAGGCGTTGTCCGGATCGACGTCGTTGCCGACGGCCGAGGCCCACTGGATGCCGGCGACGAAATAGTTGACGAAGTCGACCTGCTTCTCCCGCTCGACGTTGTCGGTGAAGGAGGACACGCCGATATCGGCCTTGCCGCCCGTCACGCTCGGAATGATGTTGTCGAATTTCGCGACCTGGAATTCCGGCTCCAAGCCGAGCTTGGCTGCGACGGCCTCAGCGATCACGATGCCCCAGCCGATCGGCTCACCGGCTTCGTTCTTGAACTCGTTGGGAGCGTAGGTCGGGTCGGTCCCGATGACGAGCGTGCCGGAGTCGGCGACCTCAGCGGGAAGCATCGCGGCGGCGGCGTCGTCCACGGCGATCTCACTGGCGGAGGAGGCGGCCGTCGCTCCGCCCGTGGTGTCCGTGGAGTTGTCCACGCAGCCGGTGAGTAGGAGTGCCGTGACGGCGGCGAGAGCCGGGAGCAGGTATTGAGCGCGCATTGCGTAACCTTTTTCGTGGTTGTCGGATGTGTCTGGTTCGTCTTTGAGGTCCGTTAACGGAATTCGACAAAAGCGAGCATATAACAGCACGCTCACGCGGATTCCGTGCGCAGATAACGTTTTGGGCCAGCCCTACTGAGCGTGGACGGGCTTCCCCGTGTCTCAGTATGACCGGAAGCGTGTTTCGCGCGGATTTCACGCCCGCGGGTCGCCCGTCGCGACCGGGCGGCCCGGCAGGTTGGACCACTGCGACCACGAGCCGGGGTAGAGCGCCGGTGAGAACCCGGCGATGGCCAGAGCGGCCGCCTCGTGCGCGGCGGTGACGCCGGAGCCGCAGTAGACGCCCACCGTGCCGCCCGCCGTGACTCCGAGCGCCTCGAACCGGGCGCGCAGTTCGGCGGCCGGGAGGAAGCGCCCGTCGAGGGTGAGGTTGTCGGCCGTGGGCGCGCTGATCGCGCCGGGGATGTGGCCGGCACGAGGATCGATCGGCTCCGTGTCACCGCGGTAGCGCTCCGCAGCGCGGGCGTCGAGGAGCGCGCCGGTCTGCGCGAGCGCGGCGGCGGCATCCGTGTCGAGCACAGGGAGCACCCCGTCGGAGAGGGTGATCGTGCCCGGACGGACCGTTTCCGCGCTCAGCTCTGTTGTGGCCAGCTCGCCGACCGCGAGCGGCAAGCCGGCGGCGCGCCAGGCGGCGAGCGCCCCGTCGAGAAGCAGCACGTCGCGCACCCCGGCGTGACGCAGCAGCCACCAGGCACGGGCTGCCGACACCCCGCCCAGGTCGTCGTAGACCACGACCGTGTCGCCGTCACGAAGCCCCCAGCGGCGCGCGGCTGCCTGCAGCGTCGCACGGGTGGGCAACGGATGCCGCCCGTCGGCCGGTTCGCCGGGCCGGGCCAACTCGGTCTCCAGGTCGACGTACACGGCGCCGGGGATGTGGCCGGCCCGGTATTCGTCCGGCCCGGGAGGGCCACCCAGCTTCCAGCGCACGTCCAGCACCCGAACGTCGCTTTGGGACTCAAGCATGGCTGCCAATTCGTCGGCCGTGATCAGTATTCGCACGCGCTCACGCTACCTCGGCGGACGTAGACTTGAGTAGGTGAGCAGCTACTGGACCCTTTTGAAGACTCCGGGCGTTGCTCGCGTCATCGCCGCACAACTTACAGCTCGGTTCCCCTTTGGGATGCTGTCGCTCGCGTTCCTGATCCACATCGAGCAGGTCTTCGACTCCTATGGCGCCGCCGGCCTCGTGCTGGGTGCCATGAGCATCGGCCAGGCCGTCGCCGGGCCGCTCACCAGCCGACTGATGGGCCGCTGGGGCATGCGTCCGGTGATCACGGCCACCCTCGTCGTCTGCGCGACCTCCATCGTGACAATGGCTCTGGTCAGCATGCCCATTTATGTTCTGATGGCCGTGGGGCTCATCGCCGGGTTGTCCACACCGCCGATTCAGCCGGCCGTGCGCACCATCTACCCGAAGATCGTCAACTCCCGCCAGCTCACGCCGCTGTTCTCGCTCGACGCGTCGGCCCAGGAGATCATCTGGGTGCTGGGCCCGGTGATTGCCACGTTCGTGGCCATCCAGGTCAGCCCGGTCGCCGGCATCCTGCTCGCCGCCATCTTCCTCATCGGCGGCGGCGTCTGGTTTCTGGTGCTGCCCGAGGTCGGCCGGGTGCGCATCCCCCGTAGCCGCCGCAAACTCGGCGTCGTTCTCAAACGCCCGGCGGTCATGCTCAGCACCATCGTCGGTTTCATGCTGGTCGCCGCCTGCGCCTCGGTCGAGGCGGGTGTGGTGGCCGCATTCGGGCACGGCAGCGCGGACTCGGGCTGGGTGCTCGGCATCTTCGCTCTCGGCTCGCTGATCGGCGGGCTCGCCCTCGGCCACGCCCCGATCGGCCCTTGGGCGTTGGCCGCACGGATGCTCATCGTCACCGTCGGCCTCGGGCTCGCCACCCTCGGGCTCAGCTTCTGGTGGCTGGCCGCCACCCTGCTGCTGGCGGGAATCGGAATCGCGCCGGCCTTTGCCGTTCTGTTCGGCATCGTGTCCGCGAGCGTCAAGTTCAGTGACACCGCGGAGGCCTACGGCTGGGTGGGCACCGGCCAGCTGATGGGCGCCGCCCTGGGTTCCGCCATCGCCGGTTTCATGATCGACCAGAGCGGCGCCACGGCGGCCATCCTGGTCGCAGCCGGCTTCGCGGGGCTCGGCACGATCATCCCCGCGCTCGGCCGGCGCTGGCACCCCGACCTGCGCGGCCGCGATGCGAGCCCGCTCCCCGACACCGCACCGATCCAGGTGCAGGTCTCCTAGCCGCCTCCGCTCATCGCGCGGTGAACCGACACAATTGCGGGGTTGAGCGTCCCGCGCACCCCTCAATCGTGTCGTTTCACGCCTCGGCGCAGTAGGACGAGGTTAGATGGGGGAATGACGCTCTCACCGTTACTTCCCCTGCATGACGGACACGGTATCCCCCAGCTCGGGCTCGGCGTGTACAAGATCGCGGATGCCGCGGCGGCCGACGCTGTGCAGGTCGCCCTGGAGGCCGGTTACCGCCACATCGACACCGCGGCGCTCTACGACAACGAGACCGGCGTCGGCCAGGGTATCGCCCGCTCCGGCCTGCCCCGTGAGGACGTGTTCGTCACCACGAAGGTCTGGAACGACCAGCACGGCTACGACAAGACCCTGCGCGCCTTCGACGTGAGCCTCGGCAAACTCGGCTTCGACTACGTCGACCTCTTTCTGATCCACTGGCCCGCACCCCGCCAGGACCTCTTCGTCGATACCTGGCGCGCCCTCGAGACGCTGCGCGCCTCAGGTCGCGCCCGGTCGATCGGGGTGTCCAATTTCCAGCCGCACCACCTGGACCGTCTGCTGGCCGAAACGGATGTCGTTCCGGTCCTCAACCAGGTGGAGCTGCACCCGTGGCTGCAGCAGTCCACCGTGCGCGAGTACGACGCGGCCCACGGCATCCTCACCGAGGCCTGGTCGCCGTTGGCCCGCGGCCGCGCGATCGGCAACGAGACCCTCGACGCCATCGGCGCCCGGCACGGCAAGACGGCCGCACAGGTGGTCATCCGCTGGCACCTCGAGCTGGGCAATGTGGTGATTCCGAAGTCGGTGACACCGGTGCGCATCCGGGAAAACTTCGACGTCTTCGACTTCACACTCAACGCCGGCGACCATGCCGCCATCGCCGCCATCGACGCCGGCCAGCGCACCGGCAGAGATCCCGACGACCTGGACTGAATCTCGGCTCGACCCGGATCGGTGCCCGCGGGTCGCGCTGAGGGCCCCGCGCCCCTCTCCCGCACCCCTCTCCCGCACCCCTGACAAATTCGACGGAGATTTCGACCGAATCCCGCCCAAACAAGCCGGAAACCGGCTTCAACCCAAAAATCTCCGTCGAATTGGTTCGCCGGAGCCGCAGTGCCTTGCGACAATGCCGCCCCCACAGGTCCACGCGAGAGTCCCCGTTCCGGTCGAGAGCGACCCGCGGAACGGGCACTCCCGACCGGACAGGTGCTACCAGCGGCGGTGGATCTGCTCGCGCAGCATCCGGTCGTAGATATCCTGCACGCCCTCGTTGAGCCCGAGGCTGAGCGGGGCGACCGAACCGGCAGCGGCGTTGCCGCGAGCCTGCTGCACCGATCGGGCCCCGGGGATGACCGAGCTGATGCCGTCAATCTGGGCCACCCAGGCCAGCGCGGCCTGCGCGGGCGTGAGCTCCTCGGTCAGGGAGCCCACGAGCGCCGCGAACTCCGCGGCGGCTGCCAGGCCGGTCTCATAGTCCACACCGGAGAAGGTCTCGCCGACGTCGAAGGCGCTGCCGTCGCGGTTGTAGTTGCGGTGGTCGTTCGCCGCGAAGGTTGTCTCCCGGGTGTACTTTCCGGTCAGCAGGCCGCTCGCCAACGGAACGCGGGCGATGATGCCCACACCGGCGGCGCGCGCGGCCGGCACGACGGCCTCGAGCGGCTTCAGCCTGAACGCATTCAGGATGATCTGCACGCTGGCCAGGCCGGGCCGTTCGATGGCTGCGAGAGCCTGGTCGCAGGTCTCGACGCTCACCCCGTAGCCGGCGATGGCTCCCTCGGCGACGAGTGTGTCGAGCGCGTCGTAGACCTCGTCGGATTCGATCACGTCGCTCGGCGGGCAGTGCAGCTGCACGAGGTGCAGGGTGTCCATGCCGAGGTTCGTGCGGGACCGGTCGGTCCAGGCCCGGAAGTTGGCGAGCGTATAGTTCTCGGCCAGCTGGTCGACCCGTCGGCCCATCTTGGTGGCCACGGTGATGCCGGCTGCGGCGGCGCTGCCGGCCAGGAATCGACCGATGATCTGCTCGCTGCGGCCGTCACCGTAGACGTCGGCGGTGTCGAAGAAGGTGACGCCGGCGTCGACGGATGCCGCGAGCACCGCGGTCGCGTCGGCCTCCGACACGTCACCCCAGTCCGCTCCCAGCTGCCAGGTGCCCAACCCGATCACGGAGACGATTCGGCCGGTTTTTCCGAGGGTTCGTGTGTCCATGTCTCCAGCCTAGCCACGGAAGTCAAAGTGGAAGCAGTGACCGACGAGGCAGCAGCCGCGGACAAGGCCCCGGCCCCGACCCTGTCGTCCGCGTCGATGACCCGGGCCAGTGCCCGGGCGAGCCGCGGCCGGATGAGGTGGTCGTTCGCTTCGACGCGGTGCATGGTGACGTGGCGCATCCGTTCGATCACCGTCATGGAGCCGGCCGCGATGAAGGCGTCCAGCACACCGTAGACCACGTCGACCGGCACTCGCACGGCCGCGATGTCGCTGACCACGGTCTGCGATTCGATGCAGTGCTCCAGCGATTTCACGAACGGGGTCCAGTTGCGCTCCGTCAGCTCGAAGATGCCCTTCGGCAGCAGCCGTGCGATGATGGCCGCGTTCGCGAGAGTGAACTCCTTGTTCAGCCGCAGGAAATCGTAGGCGCGCAGGTAGGCGTTCACCCGGGCCCGCACCCAGCGTTCACCGATGTCGGTCGGCGACAGATAGACCGGCGGCCCCACGAGCACCACCCGGGACACCTGGGTTCGACGGGACGCGCGGGTGCGGGGCATCGCCGCCAGCCGGGCCGCGATCAGGCTGCCGAGGGAGTGGCCCACCAGGATGAACGGCTCGCGGAGCTTCAGCGACCGGATCGTGGTGGCCAGGGCCTCGACGTGGTCCTCGAGCCGATACTCGCACCCTTCGGGGATCGGCGATTCGCCGAAACCCAGGATGTCGACGGCGATGACCCGGTGCCTGGGCACAAGCAGTGGCACCAGTTCCCGGAACGTTTCCGAGGAGGAGGCGATGCCGTGCACGAGAATCACGACCGGACCGGTTCCCTCATCGATTGCGATGTGCAGCAGCGGCGGGCGTGTCCAGCCGAGCCGTTCGCAGAGGGTCGCCCACCAGGTCATGGTTCCAGTATCGCCGTGAACGGCGTCCCCGATCCATTCAGAGACCGGTGTAGGCGGCGCATGCACGCGAAGCGCGCGCCGCATGCCGAGACTCGATTGTGATCCAGAGCCGGCGACAGCGGTCGTACAGTGGGGCCATGAAGCGTTTGCCCGCGATCGCCGCGGTACTCCTGAGTGCACTGCTGCTGGCCGGATGCTCCGTGCCCGGCGCTTCCACCGACTCCGGCGGCCCCGCCACGTCCCCGGGCCTCGCCGAACCGGGCGTCGTCAATCCGGGGACCGTCACACCCGGCGCCGAACCCGGCGAGTCTCTCGACTCGCGCACCTTCCCGGACGGCAGCACGGGCGAGATCGCCTCCAGCCAGCGCGACGTGATCACCACCGGGATGGTGTCGATCACCGTGAAGGACCCGATCGCATCCGTGCAGGATGCCGTCACCATCACCGAGCAGGCCGGTGGTCGGATCGACAGCCGCACCGAGAACCCCGCCACCGGCAACCAGCCGGCGAGCGCGAACCTCACCCTGCGCATCCCCTCGGATGAGCTCGACCGCACGCTCGCGGAGCTGAAGCAGCTCGGCACCGTCAACTTCGTGTCACTCAATGCCTCGGACATCACCCAGCGGACCCAGGACCTCGATGCCCGGATCACCTCGCTGCAGACCTCGGTCGACCGGTTACTCGCCCTGATGACGAGCGCCACGAACACGACCGACCTGATCGCCGTCGAGAACGCGCTGGCCGAGCGGCAGAGCGAGCTCGAGGGGTTGCAGGCGCAGCGGGACTACCTGTCCGACCAGGTTGATTTCTCGACCATCACGCTCGACCTGTACTCGACCGGCACAGTGGATCCCGGCACCCCGGACGACTTCTGGGATGCCATCGCGGCCGGCTGGAACGCCCTCCTGACAGCCCTCGGTACCGCGATCGTGGCCATCGGCTTCGCGCTGCCCTGGCTGCTCGCTCTCGGCCTGGTCGCAGCAATCGTCTACCTGGTGATCCGGTTGGCACGCAAGCGGCGCACGCCTGCGTAAACTTATTTGGTGTACACGTCTACCGAACTCTCCCCGCTCGGTGACGAGCTGCTCGAACGCATCCGTTCTCGTGCCGCGAAGCATGACCGGGACAATACGTTCCCCGCCGACGATCTGGCCGACCTGATCGCCTGCGGTTACCTCCGCTCGCTCGTGCCTGTCTCCCATGGTGGCCTCGGGCGCAGCGTGCAGCAGGTCGCCGACGACCAGATCCGGCTCGCCGCCCACGCCCCGGCCACGGCCCTCGCCGTCAACATGCACCTCGTCTGGACGGGCGTGGCTCTCACCCTGCATCAGCGCGGCGACGACAGCCTCGCTTGCGTGCTGCACGGCGCCGCCGCGGGCGAGATCTTCGGCTTCGGCGTGAGCGAGCCGGGCAACGACCTCGTGCTCTCCGATTCGATCACGACGGCCACCCCACAGCCAGACGGCGGCTACCGATTCACCGGCACCAAGATTTTCACCACGCTCTCCCCGGCCTGGACCCGGCTCGGCACCATGGGGATCGACCGGGACTCCGTTGACGGCCCGAAAATCGTCTGGGCGTTCATCGATCGGGGCGACCCGGGCGTCAGTCAGAAGAATGACTGGGACACCCTGGGCATGCGAGCCAGCCAGAGCCGCAGCACGGTGCTCACCGGCGCATCCGCCCGCCCGGAGCAGGTCTTCCGGCGGCTGGATCCCGGGCCGAACCCTGACCCGCTGATCTTTGCGATCTTCGCCAATTTCGAGATCCTGCTGGCGGCCGTGTACACCGGCATCGGCCGGCGCGCGGTCGAGCTGGCCGTGCTGGCGGCGAAGCGGCGCACGTCGCTCAAGCACGACGGCCGAACCCTGGCGCAGGACCCGGACATCCGTTGGCGCGTCGCGGAGGCCGCGATGATGATGGATGGCCTGTACCCCCAGCTCGACGCCCTCGCCCACGATCTCGCCACTCAGGCCGACCACGGCCCGCGGTGGTTCCCGCTCCTGTCTGGCCTGAAGTATCGCGCCACCGAGACCGCGCGCCTGGTCGTCGACCAGGCGCTGCGGGTCAGCGGCGGCTCGTCGTACTTTGCCGGGAACGAGCTCGGGCGACTGTACCGCGACGTTCTTGCCGGGCTCTTCCACCCGTCCGACGCCGAATCGGCGCACGCCACCGTGGCTGCCGCCTGGCTGGGTCCGCTCGATGTCTGATGTCACCCGCGCGATCAACGTCTTCGACAGCGCCGCCTACACCCGCTCGGTCCTCGACCTCACCATGCGGCTCGCGGAGGTCATCTTCGCGGCTGGCGCCGGAGCCGAAGACGCCACGGCCGCCATGGAAGCCATCACCCGCGCCTACGGGCTGAGGGGAACCGAGGCCAACGTCACGCACACGATCATCGCGCTCACCCACGAGGACCCGGCCACGCACGAGTCCATCACCCGGAGCCGCAACGTCAAGTACCGTTCGCTCAACTACAGCAAGCTCGCGGCCACCTCCGAGCTGATCGCCGAGATCCTCGACTCGCCGCCGGATGTCGCCGATGCCCGCAAACGTCTGGCCACCATTGTCAGCGCCAAGCCGCAGGTACCGGCCCTGTACCGCCGGCTGGGCTGGAGCCTCGTCGGAGCCGGGGCCGCCGTGCTCATCGGCGGCGGCCTGGTCGTCTGCGTCGCCGCCTTCGTCGCCACCTTCTTCATCGACCTGATCACGACCTCGCTCGACCGCCGGCAGGTTCCCGTCTTCTACCAAAACGTGGTGGGCGGGGCGATCGGGCCGATTGTCGCCGCGATCGTCGCACTCATCGACACCTCGGCGAATCCGTCCCTGGTCGTCATCGCGACCATCATCATGCTCCTGGCCGGCGTCACCACCTTCGGCGCGGTCCACGACACACTGTCGGGCTTCTACCTGACCGGCACGGCACGGATGATGGAGGCCCTGTTGATCACGGGCGGCCTGGTCACCGGCGTGGCCGGGGCGTCACTGCTGGTGGCCCGCTTCGGGTTCCAATTGCGCGTCGATGCCAACCTCACGCCGACTCTGGCCGACTTGCCCGTGATGCTCGCCGCCGCCATGGTCATCGTCGCCGGTTTCGGCCTCGCCGTGCAGGTGCCGTGGCGGGCGTTCTGGGTGGTCTGCCTGCTCGGCGCCGTCGCCGAGCTGCTCTATCTGGGTGGGGCGAGCGCCGGCTTCGGCCTGGTCTGGTCGTCGGCTCTCAGCGCAATGGGTGTCGGTCTGCTGGCCGCGATCGCGGCCCGGATCGTGCGCACTCCCCCGCTGGTGATCGTCGTTTCCGCGCTCGTCCCCCTCGTTCCGGGGCTGATCCTGTTCCGCGGCCTGCTGCAGCTGTCCGACGGCAACATCGACGGCCTGCTCAGCATGCTGACCGCAGGTGCCGTGGCCGCCGCGCTGGCGGCGGGCGCCATCCTCGCCCAGTACGTGGTGCAGTTCGTCTGGGGTCCGGCGCGCAGGCTGCAGCGCCGCTTCGTGGGGCCGCTGATGGCTTTGCCCGTTCGGCTCGGCCGCGGCCCCGGCACCCGGATCTGACCCGGTGGACGAATCAAGCGGTTCCGGCTAGTTGGGAATATCCGCTTCGCCCTGCATGTCTTCGGTATCCTCCTCAACGAAGCGGTAAGGGATCGGTTCCTCGGTTTCGTGGCCGATCCGGAAACTGCGGCGCACGGTTGAGCCGTCTTCCGTCTCCTCAAGCACGACCTCCTGCTGGTACTCGCCGTTCACGTACTCGAGTTTCCGGGGCGTGCCGGCGGCGATCACGTTGGGTCCGTAGAAAATGGCCTCGTAGGTGGTCGTGTCGCTCATATTTGGATCCCTTTCTCCGGGTGGAGACGTCTGCCTCTCTGGCGGGGCGCGTCGGTCTCAGCCTACGGCCGGGCGCGCAAGTTGCACAGGCCCGGGTGCCGGTGCGAGCGGGAAGGTGCCGTTTCGCGGCAACCCGCGTAGGGTCGAAGTCACGGTGCCGCTGGGGCTCGGTTCGAAGGAGTACACATGGCTGACAAATCACCCAAGAAGGACGCATCCAAAAAGGTTGCCGGCAAGTCCTTGAAGGAGAAGCGTGCCGACAAGCATGCCAAGGCGAACGAGACGACCGAGAAGGCGCGCAAGGCCTAGCGCCTGCTCCACGATTAAACTCAGGGTGTTGCCGCGCTAGCCGCGGCAACACCCTTTTATGTTCCGAAAGGACCTGCCGATGACCCTTCCCACCATGGACACCCAAGTGAGCTACCCGGCCGGGCAGACCGAGAGCACCGCGACGGTGCTGCACGTCGAGCCGCTCCCGACCGGACTGCTCGCCGTGCTCCTCGACACCACCCCCGTGCACCCGGTTGACGCGGGTTGGCCCGACCAGGGTCCCGACCGGGCCGTGCTGCGCGCCCAGGGAATCGAGCTGCCGGTGCTGGACTGCGTCGTCGGAGCAACGGACGGGTCGGCGCTGCATCTCGGCCGGGACATCCCGGTGCCGAAGGGAACGCCCGGCTGGGCGTTCGTCGTGGCCCACATCGTGCAGCCCCATGCCGCCCTGATCGAGGGGCAGCCGGTCGACGCCGTCGTTGACACCGGCTACCGGCGACGGATGTCCGCGGGCCACACCGCGTGCCACCTCGCCTCCCTCGCCCTCAACCTGGCTCTCGCAAACCGGTGGAAGAAGGACGTGCGCACCGACGCTCTCGGCAGCCCCGACTTCGACGGCACCGCGATCGACGTGTCCCTCATCGGCGAGAACGAATCCGTGGACACCTACCGGCTCGGCAAATCCCTGCGCCGCAAGGGCTTCGTCACGGAGGAACTGGCCGACCAACTGGCCGAGATCGAATCGATGCTGAACACCTCTCTCGCCGGGTGGGTGGCTACGGACGCGAGCGTGCGCATCGACCGGGACGGCCCACTGCTGACCGACCGCCGGTACTGGGTCTGTGAGCTGCCGGCACACGACGTGCGCATCCCCTGCGGCGGCACCCACGTTTCCTCCCTGGCCGAGCTCGGTGCTGTGCGCGTGGCGCTGTCCACAACCGACGTGGAGGGCACGACCGTGCTCAAGATGGAGACGTTCGTCGGCCGATCGGCGCTCGGCGGCTGAGGCCGGCGCAGGTCGGCACGTGAACTCGGCTTGGATCAGAAACTCCCATTTCGGAGATTTTTGCGACACGCTGTTCACCCCGGCGCACCACGCCGCATGAACCGAAATCTCCGAGTTCGGCGACGGAATGGCTCGTCGGCCTGAAGACGAAGACAGAAAGAAGAAGGCCCCCGGTTTCCCAGGGGCCTGCGACTGACGATTGTCACTATCTCGGTGGAGCTAAGGAGATTCGAACTCCTGACCTTCTCATTGCGAACGAGACGCGCTACCAACTGCGCCATAGCCCCTAACCGCTTATGCAGAATATCACGCGCGGCGACCGAGTTTCGCCGAACCGCCCGCTAGAGCCCGAATGTGCCCGGGTTCGGTCAGCCGACGGCGCGGCGACGGCGCAGCACGTCGTCGAGGTCGCTCATGCCGGGAGCGGTGTCTCCGACGACCCCCATCGACGCGAACCGGCTCGCTGCGGGCACAGCCGGAGCATTCTCGCGACCGGGCGCCGCACGCGTGAGCGGGGTGACGGCCACCTCGAGCGCCGCGGCCCGGCGGGCGAGTTCCGCCTCTGCGGCTACCTTCCGCAGCTCGGCGGCGGCATCCACGGATGCCATCGCCGCCTGGGCGACGGATCCGCGCGACAGGTGCATCGGCCGAGGCAGCGGCAACGGCGTCCAGCTCGGAGCGACGACCGGCGTCTCCTCGAGGTGCACGGACTCGAAGGCCTGCCCGACACGGGCGGAGGGGTAGCTGACCTCTGAGCCATTCGCGGCGGCAGCGTGCTGGTGGGCGCGGCGAGATGTGCGGGCGAGGCGCGACAGCGCCCCGACAGCGAGCGCGACCGTAGCCAGGCCGGCGAGGACTGCGGTCCAGGCTCCGCCCGCTGCCACCGCGAGAACCCCGGAGACGAAGAAGAGGATGCCCCCGAGCAGGATCAGGGAGGTCAGCGCTCGCACCCGGCGCAGACGCAGAGCGCGAGCGCGACCCGGCAATCTGGCCACGACCCCGGCGCCCACTGCGCCGGCACGCACTGCGGAAGCCTGGGCAGCGACCTCTCGGGCGGCAGCGGCGCGGTTTGTGGCGGCCAGGGCCGCGGCGGAGCGCCGGGCGGACGCGGCGGCATCCGTCACCGCCTTCGCCTCGGCTCGGGCATCGTCTTCGGCCTGGGCCAGCAGCTTGCGTTGGGTCAGGACGGTTCGGGCATTCGCTTCGAGCCGCACCTGCTGGGGCACCTCGGACGTCTCCGCCAGAATGCGCATGGTCTGCTGCAAGCGAACAGCGTTGCGCTCGGTGGTGAGGTACTGGCGTCGGCGCGCCCAGGTCGGCATGAGGTAGGTCACCCACAGGGCAGCCGCGACCGCAATCATCACTCCCCCGCCCAGGATCTCGCTACTCATAATCTCTAAGGTAAGAGGGCCGTAGCCATGCGGTGATGATTATCGAGGGTGTGTCACGGGCAATTCTTGCACTCATCGGTCACTCACCGTCAACGGATGCGCGGCCGCGGCCCGATCGACGTCCGTCACCCGGGCGGCGTCGGCCGGCGCCTGGCCGAACTGCCAGCGGTGCAGCACGCCCTGGCGCACCTCTTCGGCCACCAGCCCGAAGCAAAAATGGTCGCGCCAGTCGCCGTTAATGTGAATGTACCGGCGACGCAGACCCTCGTAGCGGAAGCCGAGTTTCTCCACGACCCGCAGCGAGGGCACGTTCTCGGGTCGGATGCAGATCTCCATGCGGTGCAGCCCGAGCTGGCCGAAGCAGTAGTCGGTGGCCAGGGCTACGGCTGTGGGCGTGATCGCCTTCCCTGCGAATTCCTCGCCCACCCAGTAGCCGATGGTGGCCGACGACAGGGAGCCCCAGGTGATCGACGACACGTTGAGCTGGCCGGCCAGCTCGCCCTGGTATTCGACCAGGAACGGCAGCCCGCTGCCGGCACGAGAGTGCGCAAGCAGGCTGCGGATGCTGGCGCGGGTGTCGAAGGACATCGGCGCATAGGGGCTGGTGGCCTCCCAGGTGCGCAGCCAGCCCCGGTTCTCCATCAGGGAACGGTCGAGGTTGCGGTCGTCGCGCAATCGGATCGGTCGCAGTGTGACGGGACCCTCATGAAGCGTCGGTATTGCGATCGCCACAGTGTGCCCGTCTACTCAATGCCGAAATGGTGTTCCCTTAATCTACCGCGCGTGTTTTAGTCGAGAGTGGCGACGAACTCGTGCAGCCAGGGCCGCAGGTCCGGTCCGAGGTCCTCGCGGTCGACGGCAAGCTGCACAATGGCCTTGATGTAGTCGAGGCGGTCGCCGGTGTCGTAGCGGCGGCCACGGAAAATGACCCCGTACACGCCGCCGCTGGTGACCGGGTTCAGCGCCATCTCCTGCAGCGCGTCGGTGAGCTGGATCTCGTTACCCTTGCCCGGCTGGGTGCGCTCGAGCACCTCGAAGACCTCGGGGCGTAGCACGTAGCGGCCGATGATGGCCAGGTTCGACGGGGCATCCTCGGTGCTGGGCTTCTCGACCAGCCCGGTGACCCGCACCACGTCGGGATCGTCGGTGGCCTCGACCGCGGCCGCCCCGTAGAGGTGGATCTGTGAGGGCTCCACCTCCATCAGGGCAATGATGCTGGTATTGCGCGTGCTCTGCTCGGCGAGCATCTTCGACAACAGCGGGTCGCGCGCGTCGATGATGTCGTCACCGAGCAGCACCGCGAACGGTTCGTTGCCAACATGCATCTTGGCTCGCAGCACCGCGTGGCCGAGGCCCAGCGGGTCACCCTGGCGGACGTAGTGGATGTCGGCCAGGTCGGTGGCGTGGTTGACCTTCTCCAGTCGGCTGTGGTCGCCCTTTTTCTTCAGGATCGCCTCGAGTTCGGTCATGCGGTCGAAGTGGTTTTCCAGCGCGTTCTTGTTGCGCCCGGTGACCATCAGCACGTCGGTCAGGCCCGCGGCCACGGCCTCCTCCACCACGTACTGGATCGCCGGTTTGTCGACGACCGGCAGCATCTCCTTCGGCATGGCCTTGGTGGCCGGAAGAAAACGAGTGCCCAGTCCTGCAGCAGGAATGACGGCTTTGGTAATTGGTGTCCCCATGGTCCCTACGATATCGGCATCTAGGATGAGATATATGGATTCCGTTATCGGTCACCGAAAGCGCGCGCTTCGCGCCGAGCTGCGGGAGCGCCGCCAGAACCTGACCTCGGTCGAGCGGGAGGCCGCGACGGCCGGATTCACTCAGAATCTGCAGAGCATCACTCTGGATCTGTCGGCCCGGTCCATCTCCTGCTACCTTTCCTCCCGCAACGAACCGGACACCCGCCCGTTCGTGAACTGGGCGGAGGCCCAGGGCATCCGGGTGCTGTTTCCGGTGTCCCGCGATGACGGACTCCTCGACTGGACCGTCGGCGAGGACCAGACCGAATTCGAGGGTCTCTCGGGCGCGCCCGAGGCAGGCGGCAGCCTGCTGGGCCCGATCGCGATCAACGACGTTGACCTCATCATCGTGCCGGCCGCCGCCGTCGATGCGACCGGCCTGCGCATGGGCTGGGGTCGCGGCTACTACGACAAGACCCTAGGCTCGATGGAGAAGTGCCCGCCGGTGTATGCCGTCGTCTTCGACAACGAATTCGTCGACGAGGTGCCCCGTGAGGTTCACGACCAGCCGGTCGACGGCCTGGTCACCCCCACGCGCATCATCGCGTTCTGATCGGCACTCCCCCTACTTCCTGTTCAACGAAAGCCATTTCATAATCGGAGATTCCGGCCCACGGGCCGGTCCCCCATCGGAGTTCCAGTGCCTACCTATTCCTACCGCTGCACCGAGTGCGACACCGCGTTCGACATCCAGCAAGCATTCACCGACAGCTCGCTCACCACGTGCCCGACCTGTGGCGGCAAGCTGCGCAAGGTCTTCTCGTCGATCGGCGTGACCTTCAGCGGTTCCGGCTTTTACAGCAACGACGCCCGATCGGATGCGAAGCGCTCGCTCGAGCGCTCGTCGAAGACCCCAGACAAAAAATCAGACAAGAGCTCAGACGCGAAGTCGGGCGATTCCGGCTCCGGCACCGGTTCCGGCTCCTCCAGCGAGAAGTCCGCGGCCCCCGCGAAAGACAGCTCCGGCCCGACGAAAGTCGCAAGCACCAGCACCAGCAACACGCCCGCGTCCGCCGCGAAGGCCTCCTAGCCCCCAGCACCTCACCGCCTCAGCACCTCAGCACCTCAGCACACCACTCGCCTGTCCCGGCGCCGAGACCTCACCGGAGTATCACCATGATCCAGGGCTTCAAAGAATTCATCATGCGCGGCAACGTCATTGAGCTTGCTGTCGCCGTGGTCATCGGCGCGGCGTTCACCGGGGTGGTCAGCGCGATCGTCACGGGCATCTTCAACCCGCTGATCGCGGCGATCTTCGACTCGGAGAGCCTGACGGAGGCAATGGTCATCGGCCTTCCCGGCGGGGGCGGCCTGTCGTTCGGTCTCGTCCTCGCCGCGGCCATCAACTTCCTGCTGGTCGCGGCCGTCGTCTATTTCGTCTTCGTGATGCCGCTCAACCACCTCAAGCACACGCAGGAGCGTCGCCGTGCAGCCGGAATTCCCTCCACCGCCGATGCCGCCGCCCCCACAACGGAACTCGACCTCCTGACCGAGATCCGGGACCTGCTGGCCGCCGGCGCGACACTCGACCAGGGTCCGAAGCACACGCTCTAGATGAGTGAGGCCTCATCGATTGGTTATCGCTCCCGGCAAGCCAATTCTGACCGGCCCCCGTTGACGCTGCTCAGTACAGGCGGAAGGCCGTGTCCGGGGTCGAACCAATTCGACGGAGATTCTGACGTTTGAGCGGGATTTCGGCCTGTTTCCGGACGATACGGGCAGAATCTCCGTCGAATTCGTTCGGGCCGCGGGCGGAGCGCGTGGTGGATACCGAGCGGCACAAGCGCTGCTGCACAGCGGGCAGGCGTTGTGGCCAACTCAGGAGATCCCTCCGGCCGGGTGGGGCATCCGCGCCGGTTCCGCACTGCTCCGCGGCGGCTGGTGAATGCGGCCGGCGGATGTCCTGAGTTAGCCACACACACGCGGGCTCGGCGGGCCCATCGCCCACGACGATGCGGCCTCACTCATCCACGGCAGTCACCGATTCCGTCCCTTCGGCTACCAGTGCGGCGGGCGGTCCTGACGGAGCCGTTCGTCGTTGACGCCGCGGGTGCCCGGTCCGGCGGGATCGGCGGGCACGATGCCGCCCTCCTCGCGCAGAACCGGTGGGTGCGGATCGGGGTCGGTGTCGGGCGCGGGCGTCAGCCGAGCACGCCGGGACGTGCCGGCCGATTTGACGACGGACTGCCGGGGAACGACGGATGCGTCCCGGTGGCCGACCTTATCCCGGTGGTCGAGCTTGTCGAGACCATCCCGCTCGGGTACGTCGCGCTCAGGCACCAGGTCGGCGCACCGGACCGGACGAACCAGGCGCCGTCGAACCAGGCGCCGTCGAACCACGCCCCGTCGTACCAGGCGCGGCCGAGCCATGCGCGGAGGATCCGGCAGCCGCCGGCGGCACCGACAGGCCGACGAGTGCCGCCACGCGGGCGGCCACCGCGTCCGGGTTGCTGAAGAGTTCGAAGCTGTGCACCCGCAGGTAGTGCCAGCCGAGGCGGCGCAGCACTTCGGGGCGGAGCCTCAGGGACTCGCGCAAGCTCGACCGGCCGACGACGGCATCCGTTTCGACGACGACGGCACGGCCCGCGTGCGAGCCGGCGAGGGCCAGCTTGCCGCGGTGGCCGAGCGACACGGTGAGGCCAAGGCGTTCCAGGCGGCGGGCCAGGTCGACCAGCATCGCCTCGCTCGCGTCGGGAACCTGGGCCTCGTTGCGGCGCGCCTCGGTCTCGCTGAGCACCTGGGAGAGCGCGAGGATGCCGTGGCGCTGGCGATCCTCGTCGATGTCGGAGGGGCGGAAGCAGGAAACGATGTCCATGGCCCGGCGGGCCCGGGTCATGCCGATGGCAAGCAGCCGCTCGCCGCCCGGTTCACCGAGCGAACCGAAGTTCGTCAGGAGACGGCCGTGCGGGGTGCGGCCGTAGCCGATGGAGAAGATCACCCGGTCGCGGCTCTGCGCCACGGCCTGCTCGAGGGTGAGCACAGTGAATGGCTCGGCCCGGTCTTTCAGGATGAAGTCGGAGAGGTCGGTACGCTTGGAGAAGGCGGACAGCACGGCCTGGTGCACACGCACGGAGTGCCGCGCGCTGGCCGTGATGACCATGAGTGATTCCTTCGGGCGCTTGACGGCGTGGTCCATGACGAGTTCGACGACCTTGGCCACCTCGGCGTCGACGCTTTCCACGGCCCCTGAGTCGGCGTCGGGCATGCCGTGCCCGCCGGCCACGTAGTTGATGGTGAGGCTGCCGTGCCCGAGGTAGCTGCCCGCCCAGGGCAGGGAGTCGATGCGCCCGCCGTAGAAGCGGTGGTTGACGAGTTCCGCGAGGTCTTCGCCGCCAGCGCGGTAGCTGCGGGTCAGGGTGAGGGTCGGCAGCAGCTCGCCGAGGCGGGCCAGGGCCGAGTCGGCGTGCAGGGCGTCGACGTTGGTCTCCTGCTCGACGCGGTCGTCGGCGGCGGCCGTGATGCCGGTCTCGAACGACGACGGTGTCTGCGTGACCGGGTCGCCGAACGCGACGATCTGCCGGCCGCGACGGATGGCGCCGACGTTCTCGGCCAGAGTGGTGGCGCCGGCGTCGACGAGCAGGACGGTGTCGAAGCTCATCTGGTCGGCGAGTGCCGCCACCTCGTAGGGCGAGGCCAGCCAGACCGGGGCGAGCACGCGGCCCAGGTGCGGGGCGGCCTTGTGCAGGCGGGTGGGGGTGGCCCGGTCGGCGCGCAGCAGGCGCCTGAGGTTGTCGGCCTCTTCGGGCCAGTCGACGACGCCGATCTTCCAGGTCTCGGCGAGCAGCCAAGCGAGGAGCTGCCCGGTGGTCGAGGCGTGCGCCTCGTCGACCAGGCGGAAGTCGGCCTCGAGCCGGTCGAGAACCTGCGTGTTGGCGTTCAGGAGGGCCTTGTCGCCGCTGAGCATGGTCTCGAGCACGGACTGCCACCAGGCGAGTTCGAGCTCGTCGGCGACGTCTCTCTCGGACACGTGGCGCTGGGCCAGGTCGGTCATCAGCGGGTCGAGATTGTGTTCGCGCAGGGTAGCGAGCAGCGCGGTGCGCTCATGTAGGTTCGCCAGCACCTCGCTCTCGGCGGCCAGGCCGGAGATCGTGTAGATGAGCTCCTTCACCGGGCGGTTCGACAGCTGACGCGTGGTTCCGGCCGCTCCGAGCGGAACGTCGAGGCTCGCGAGGTCTTCCGAGACGCGCTGGTAGGCCACGTGCACATCCGAGATGCCCACGGGCACCTCGGGGGTGACGCCGGCGACTACGAAGCGCTGCCACAGGGTGCGCTGCTGCTGGATGCGGCGCAGGCTCTCGTTCATGTCGCTCACGTGCACGCCGGGGCGCAGGTATTCCACAGCGAGCTTGCGCAGACGGCGACGGTTCGCGCCGGTCATCTCGGGCGACTCCCGGCGGGACGCGGTCGCAGAGATCAGTTCGGTCAGGGACCGGTCGAAGACGGCCGGCTGGAACTTGTCGAGCGTCTCCCGGATGTCGAGCAGCAGCCGCAGGTAGACGCCGAGCTCGGCGATGGTCTCGAACGGTCGCAGTCGGGTCTGGCCGACGAGTCCGGCGGCACGCTCGAGCAGGCGCGGGAGTTCGATCTGGTTGACCCGTTTGGCCAGCTGGTGCGCCGCCGAGGCGTCCGCGGTGGAGGAGAAGGAGGCTCCGTACCAGGGCGAGTCGCCCGGTCCGTAGCGGAATTCACCGAGTGCAGCCGCCTTGATCAGGGTGGCGGCGGCGGCCGGCCGACCCTGCGCCAGGCGTTCGAGCGCGCGTCGGTCGAGCCTGGCCGTGGTCGAGGGAGGTGAGGGCAGCTGCGCGAGGCGTGCCAACTCACCGAGGGCGTCGAGAACGGACACCCCGAGCGCCGGGTCGCGGCGGGTGAGCGCCGACCGGTAGTCGAGTAGCACCTTGCGCAGGCGCACGAGCGCGTCGTCGACGTCGCCGACCATGGGCTGGGTGGCCTTCTCGTTGCGGGTGATCGCCTGGATCAGGTCCCGGCGCAGGGTGCGGGGGGTCACGGCGACCCCGGGCAGCCCGACCTGCACCAAGCGGTGCGCGATACCGTCGAGGCTGGAGCGGCGGGCGCTGACGACGAGCACGCGCTTGTGCTGAGCGATAAGCGAGCCGATCGCGTTCACAATCGTCTGCGTGCCGCCGGTGCCGGGAAGGGTTTTCACGACGAGCGAGTTGCCGGCCGCGATCTGCGCGACGACGTTCTCCTGCTCGGAGTCCGCGTCAAGCAGAAGGATGTCGGTGGCCGGTGGCCGGGAATCCTGGCCGAGCGGGACGACCGGGTTGTACGCGGTCTCGATGGCGCGCCGGGCGTTGGTGTTGCCACCGATCGCGTCGAGCAGCGGATGGTCCAGGTTGGCCGCATCGGCGGCGAGAGCGCGGCCGACGTCGGCGAACACGGAGGCCACGAGGCGCGGTACCACGTTGAACCAGGGCAGGTGCGAGGTGAGGCCGCGCAACCGGTCGATCACGGGCTGCGGTTTGAAGGCGCCGTTGGTGACGGCCAGCGCCACGAACGCATCCGCATCCAGAACGATCTCGAACTGGTCCTTCAGCGCGCGGGCCAATTCCGGGTTGAGGAACGGCTGGCCCTTGAGCTTGAGTTCGAAATCGCGGCCGTAGCGGCGGATGGCGAGGGGGCGCAGCAGCACGGGAGCGCTGTAGTCCACATCGTTGTGGCGCCACTCGGCGAGGCCGATGGCCAGGTGCACCGATTCGATGCCGCGCATGGAGCGCAGTTCGATGCCCTTCTGGGTGATCTCGCCGGCCGCCAGCCGCGCGTTGCGCAGGGCGAGCTCGTCGCGGATCAGGTTGGAGAGCAGAGCCGTCTTGCCGGTGATGAACTGGGGCAGACCGCCCGGATGGGTGGCGCTCAGTTCGATCCGCGTGCGGGGTCCGTCGCTGAAGTGCAGCAGCGGGGAACGCCCGCCCACTTCGGCGAGTTCGTCGCGCCAGCGCTGCCAGACCGGGTCGGCCACATTGCCCACGGTGAGGGACGGATCGCCCAAGCTGACCGCGTGCGGAGCCGCGGAATCGTGCGGGTCGGTGGGCGGAGCATCCTGAATCTCCGTCAGGATGCCGTCGTCATCTAGTTTCTTATCGAGGCGCCACACACTCGACACCATAAGCCAAATCCCTCCGATTCCGCGGCAGGCGGCCCGGAATTGCGCGGATTCAGCCCCGAATTGTCTCAAAACGGGGCTTCCGGATGCGCGTGCGGCCGTCAGCGATTCGGCTCGCCTCGGCGAGAATGGTGCAATGAAACTCCCCCTCGTCGAACTCCACCTGCACATCGAGGGAACCCTCGAACCGGAGCTGCTCTTCGAGCTGGCCGCGCGGAACGCGGTGACTCTGCCGTGGGCGTCGTTGGCGGAGCTGCGCGCCCAGTACGACTTCGCCGACCTGCAGTCGTTCCTGAACCTCTACTACCGGGCCCTGGACGTGCTGCGCGAACGGATCGACTTCACCGACCTGACCCGCGCCTACCTGGCACGCGCCCGCACGGCCGGGGTGCGGCACGCGGAGCTCTTCTTCGACCCGCAGGCGCACACGAGCCGGGGCGTCCCGCTGGTCACCGCCCTGGCGGGGGTGCGCGACGCCCTGGACCGGTCGGTCGACGAGTGGAGCATCAGCACGAAGCTGATCGTGACGTTCCTCCGGGACCGTCCACCCGCCGAGGCCCTGCAGATCCTGCGAGAGATTCTCGCCGGTGGGGTGCCGATCGATGGCATCGGGCTGGACTCGGCCGAGGTCGGCTATCCCCCGGAGCTCTTCACCGAGGTCTTCGCTCTGGCCCGCGAGAACGGTTTGCGCCTGGTGGCGCATGCGGGCGAGGAAGGACCGCCCGACTACGTCTGGCAGGCCCTCGACCTGCTCGGGGTGGAACGCGTCGACCACGGCATCCGCAGCCTGGAAGACGAGGTGCTGCTTGACCGGCTTGTGCGGGACCGCATCCCGCTCACGGTCTGCCCGTTCTCGAATGTGCGACTGCGCGTGATCGACACCCTCGCCGACCACCCCATCGTGCGGATGCTCGACCGCGGGCTGCTCGCCTGCATCAACTCCGACGACCCGGCCTACTTCGGCGGCTACATCGACGACAACCTGGCCGCGGTCGATGCGGAGTTCGGCCTGGGACCGGACCGGCTGGCCCTGCTCGCCCGGAACGGGATCGAGGCGTCGTTCCTGACGAACGGGGAGAAGGCGGCCCTGACTGCCGAGGTCGATGCCTGGCGTGCTGCCCAGCCGGCGCCGGCTACAGCCATCCGTTCTTCTTGAAGACGCCGTAGAGGCCGACGCCCATCGCGAGCATGAGGGCGAGTGCGAACGGGTAGCCGAACACCCAGGTGAGCTCGGGCATGTGGGTGAAGTTCATGCC
This sequence comes from Cryobacterium sp. TMT2-4, assembly GCF_004402575.1. Lineage (NCBI taxonomy): Bacteria > Bacillati > Actinomycetota > Actinomycetes > Micrococcales > Microbacteriaceae > Cryobacterium > Cryobacterium sp. TMT2-4. The sequence continues at coordinate 42,964 of NZ_SOGE01000029.1, forward strand.
GTAGATGGTGCCCACGAGCGTGGGCGCGAAGAGGATGGCCGCCCAGCTCGAGATCTTCTTGACCTCTTCGCTCTGGACGAGGCTGGTCTCGGACAACCGCCGGGTCTCCTCGTTCTGGCGCTGGGTCACAAGGGTGCTGTGCACAGTGAGGGCATTGTCGAGGAGTTGGCGGAACGCATCGCCGCGCTCGACAACCCGAAGGGTGTGGTCGAGCACGTCACGCAGGTGGTGGCTGAGCTCCGCGGGGACGTTGTAGGTGGTGAAGCCCTTCTGCAACGACTCCAGCATGCCCACGAGCGGCTGCGTCGCACGCTGGAACTCGATGACCTCGCGGGAGAGGTCGTAGATGCGCCGGGCGACGGCCTGATCGCCGTCGAAGAGCTGGTCCTCGATCTCGTCGATGTCGTTCTCCAACCCGGCGACGACCGGCCCATACTCGTCGACGATCTGGTCGAGGATGGCGTAGAGCACGGCCTCCGGCCCGAGGGCCAGCAGCTCCGGCGTCTTCTCCATGCGCTCGCGCACCTGCGCGAGGTCGGGCGACTCGGCGTGGCGAATGGTGGCCACGAAGTCCGGGCCCACGAAAACGTGCAGCTCGCCGAACTCGACGCGTTCTTCCTGGTCGAGATAGCGGGCCGGACGCAGCACGACGAAGAGGATGTCGTCGAAGCGTTCCAGCTTCGCCCGCTGGTGGCCCTTCAGCGCGTCTTCGACCGAGAGGTGGTGCAGGCTGAATTCGGCCGCGACCGAGCGCACCTCGTCGGGTGAGGGCCGGTACATCCCGATCCAGGCGAAGCCCTGGTGGGCCTTCATCACCTCATAGGTCTCGTCGAGCGTCGTCGGGTTCGCGGCCCGGCGGCCCTTCACATATACAGCGTTGTCGATCAGTGCCACGCGCGCTCTCCTTAGCTAACAGCTACCAGTGTCGCACCGGACGGGCCGCCCGCTGAGCGGGCTCGCGCACTGACCGGGCACACGCACTGACCGGGCACGCGCGGGGAAGATAGGTTGGGGGTCGTGAACCCTGAGCGAGCCGGCGACGTCTTCATCGTCGTCGCTCCCCGCGGGTCCACGGATGCCGACGACCGGCGGTTCCTGGCGGCCGCGGCTGCCTGGGCGCTCGGCGTTGATTCGCGCCTCGTGCGCATCGAGCGAGACTGTCCGCACTGCGGCGGCCGGGACCACGGCCGGCCGCTGGTGGCGGTGTCGCCCGGGGCCGGGACGGGGACCCGCCCGCTGCACGTCAGCCTCAGTCGCGCCGTCGGGTGCGTCGCGTTCGCCCTGACCTTCCTCGGCCCGGTCGGGGTGGACATCGAGAGCGTCGCGGACGTCTCCCGGGCCGGGTTCGATGCGGTCGCGCTCGGGCAGGCGGAGCTCACCGCCCTGGCCAGGCTGTCGGCCCCCACCGCGGGCGCCGCCGCGGGCGCCGCCGCGGGCGCCGCCGAAACCGCACGCGCGCGGGCCCGGTTGTGGACCGCGAAGGAGGCGGTGCTGAAGTGCACGGGCGACGGGCTCCGAGTGGACCCGCGCAACCTGACCGTCTCGTTGCCGGGCGGCGGCGGCCGGGGCTCGCCGCGCCTCGACGCCTGGCGCGGAGCCGACGTTGACGTTGACGTCGACGCGATTGGGCTTCGCGACTTCGACCCGGGCGCGGCGCTCATGGGTGCCGAGTACGTGGGCACGGCGTTCGTCGGCACGGCGCTCGTCGGCACGGCGCTCGTCGGCACGGTGGCCGTTCTCGGCGAGGGCAGGCGCGCCGCGGACGGACCGACCGTGCATATCGTGTCGAATGCGGACATCCGTCACCACCTGAATGGTCCGGCCTAGCCGGTTGAGTCCGAGACCGCCGTACAGCACTCCGCCCCGAACGAATTCGACGGAGATTCTGGCCGAAAGGGGCTCAAAAACCGGAAAATGACTCTCATTCGAGAGAATCTCCGTCGAATCAGTTCGACGCCGGGTGGGAGGGTCGGTCGGCTGGACCAGCCAACCTCGCCTAGAGCTTGGGCAGGGCGCTCCGATAGATCCAGCGGTCGACGATCCGGCGAATTTCACCGCTATCGGTGTGCACGGAAAGGAACTCCACAAGGTCCTCGGTAGTGATGGAACCGTGGCGGCGCGCGCGCGTGTACGCGCGCACGGCGCCGAAGAAGGCGTCGTCGCCGAGCGACCGGCGCACCGCGTGCAGGGCCAGGGCGCCGCGCTTGTAGACCCGGTCGTCGAACATGTCGTGCGGCCCCGGTTCGCCGACGACGATGTCCCGCGGCAGGGCCTCGATCTCGGTCCGGTGCACGGCGGCACTCGCATCGGCCGTTGGTCCACCGCCGGCCTCCGCCCACAGCCACTCGGCGTAGCAGGCGAACCCCTCGTGCAGCCAGATGTCCTGCCACCGCACGACGGTCAGGCTGTTGCCGAACCACTGGTGGGCCAGTTCGTGGGCGATCAGCCGGTCGCTGCCGTGCGAACCGTCGACGTGGTTGCGACCGAAAATGGCGAGGCCGTGGGCCTCGAGCGGGATCTCCAGCTCGTCGTCGGTGACAACGACCGAGTAGGCGTCGAACGGGTAGGGACCGAAGCGGTCGGCGAAGAGGGAGATCATCTCCGGAAGTCGGGCGAAGTCCACCGCCACCTCGCGGGCGAGGTTTGCCGGGAAGAAGATGCGTTGGGCCACCGGGGCGGCGGCGGCGTCGGTGCGCCGGTAACGGCCGATCAGCACCGTGGCCAGGTAAGTAGCCATCGGCTCCTTCACCTCGTAGGTCCAGCTGGTGCGGCCAGACCGCGTCGTGCGCGCGATCAGCGTACCGTTCGCCACGACCGTGTAGGGGTCCTCGCAGCTGACCCGGATGCGGAACGAGGCCTTGTTGCTGGGGTGGTCGTTGCAGGGGAACCACGACGCCGACCCGGTCGGCTGGCCGGCCACGAGCACGCCGTCGTCGAGTTCCTCCCAGCCGACCTCGCCCCAGATGCTCTTCAACGGATGCGGCGCGCCGCGATACCGCACGATCACCTCGAACAGAGCCCCAGCCTCGATCGTCGCCACCACCGTGATGGTGAGCTTGCGCGCGCTCTGGCTCACCTTCAACGCCCGCACCCCGTCGACGGTGACCCGGTCCACAGTGAGACCATCGAAGTCGAGGCTGAACCGGTCCAGCCTCATCGATGCCCGGGCCTGCACGGTGGCTGTGGCCCGCAACTGGTTGGTGGTCACCCGGTAGTCGAGGTTCAGGTCGTAGTGCAGGGCGAGGTAACCGCCGTTTCCGTTGCCCGGCAGGTACGGGTCGCCCGCGGTGGTGGCGCCGTGGGTGGGAGCGGCCCCTCGAACGCCGGCCGGGCCGAGCGCGGATCTGGGCGGCAGCGGGGTGAGGCGCTTGGCCGGGCTCTGAGCGGGGCCTGAGGGCGGTGGGGTGCGAGGCATGGTGGGCGTCAAGTCTGCCATGGCAGACTGCGCCACGGCGAAATGGGGTTGCCCGACCACACCGACCCGGCCGGCACGCGTTCCCCGCGCATCACCAGCGAGGCAGGCCCCACAGTGGCGCCCTCCTCGATGTCGGCCGCCGGCAGAATCACGCTGTGCGGCCCGAGCGTGGCGCCCGCCGCCAGGGTGACCCGGTCCAATTGCATGATGCGGTCGTGGAACAGGTGCGTCTGCACCACGCAGCCCCGGTTCACGGTCGCACCGTCTTTGATGCTCACCAGGTCCGCCTCCGGCAGCCAGTAGGTCTCGCACCACACGCCGTACCCGATGTGCGCGCCGAGAGTGCGAAGCCACACGGCGAGCGCCGGCGTGCCGGCCGCCTTCGCCGCAAACCAGGGTCGGGCGACCATCTCGACGAAGCTGTCCGACACCTCGTTGCGCCAGATGAACGACGACCAGAGCGGATGTTCCGTAGCGTCGATCCGGCCCACCAGCAACCACTTCGCGGCCGTGGTCACCAGGGCGGCGACGGCCCCCGCGGCCAGCAGCACCAGACCCGAGAGCGCGATCGTCCACCCCAGGCCGATCGTGAGCCAGAGCGCATCAAGGGCGACGAGCACGCCGAGGGCGATCAGGACCGTGACGATGACCGGGATGATCCGGAGCATCTCCCACAGCGCCCGCCAGGTGACGAGCCGGGCCGGTGGGTGGAAGGTGCGGGCCTCGTCGACATCCGTCACTGTGCGGCGCAGCCGTTCGGGCGGGTTGCCCAGCCAGGACGACCCGCGTTTCGCCTTGCGCGGCGTGGAGGAGAGCACCGCGACGAGCCCGTTGCGCGGCACCGTGCGGCCCGCGCCCGCCATGCCGCTGTTGCCGAGGAACGCCCGGCGGCCGATCTTGGCCGGCCCGATGTGCAGCCAGCCGCCGCCGAGTTCATAGCAGGCGACCATGGTGTCGTCGGCGAGAAACGCGGCCGGGGCGATGGTCGTCAGGGCGGGGATGAGAAGCACGGTGGAGGCTTCCACGCCGGCGCCCACCTTAGCGCCGAGCAGGCGCAGCCAGATCGGGGTGAGCAGGCTCGCGTAGATCGGGAACAGGAGCGTTCGGGCGCCGTCGAGGATTCGCTCGGTCATCCAGACCTGCCAGCCGATCCGGCTGCGCACGGGGTAGTACCCCTCCCGTAGGCCCACACCGAGCAGCCGAACGGAGCTGAGCACCAGCAGCGCGTAGACCAGCCCGGCTGCCACGACCGCGAGCGGGGTGGCCAGGGCGGCCCGCCCGGCCGCGTCGGCCAGGGTCGCAGCGTCGCCGATGGACGCCCCGACGATGAGCGCGCCGACGAGCACCGCGATCGCGGGCAGGGCCGTCATGGCGATGGCCCCGGTCGCGAAGGCGGTCAGCCAGCGGGTCCCGCGCGGCGGGCGCTCGGCCGGCCACGAGCCGCGGGCGGCGCCCATGCGGGCGGCCGGGGACCCGGCCCAGCGTTCACCCGGCGGCACCGGTCCGGAGACGGCCGAGCCCGGCTCGATTACGGCGCCCCGCCCGATGTCGGCGCCGCCGAGCAGTGCGCTGCGGGAGCCGACCGTGGCGCCGGCGCCGATCCGCACCGGCCCGATGCGCAGCACGTCGCCGTCGATCCAGTAGCCGGACAGGTCGGTCTCGGGTTCGATGGCTGCCCCGGCACCGATGTCCAGCATTCCGGTTACCGGCGGCAGGGAGTGCAGGTCGACGTCGGTGCCGATGCGGGCGCCGAGAGCCCTGGCGTAGTAGCTGATCCAGGGGGCACCGGCCAGGCTCACGGCATCCGAGAGCAGTGCCACCTGTTCGGCGAGCCAGAGGCGCAGGTGCACCGATCCGCCGCGCGGATAGTTGCCGGGCTCCACGCCGCGCAGCAGCAGCCGGGCGGCGACGACGGAGATGGCCATTTTGCCGGGTGGGGTGACGAAGAGCACGAACCCGAGCGCCACCCACCACCAGGAGATGGTGGGCGCGAAGGAGGCGCCTGACCAGCCCGCGAGCAGGTTGTTCGCCGCCGAGAGGTAGACCAGCCAGCGCGCGCCGACCAGCACGTGCAGCGGCACGCCCAGCAGGGTGATGGCGAGGCGGCTGCGCCGGGGCACCGGCTGAACCTCCCGCACGATACTCGCCGCCGCGGGTGCGCGTCCGTCGAGCTCGTCGGCGAGGGAACCGATCCGGGGGTAGTCGTAGATGTCGGAGACTCGGGTGTCGGGGAACCGCTCGCGGACGGTCGACACGAACTGGGCCGCGGAGAGCGACCCGCCGCCGTGGGCGAAGAAGTCCGCGTCGGGGCCGTCGGCCGACACCCCGAGGATGGCGGCCCAGCCGACGGCAAGCCACGCCGCCGTCGACGAGAAGGCCTCCGCCTGCTCACCCCCGGTGGCGGGAAGGGGCCAGGGCAGGGCACCGCGGTCCACCTTGCCGGAGATACGCGTGGGCAGCTCGTCGACGACGTGCACCAGCGGCACGAGCGCGGCCGGCAATTCTTCGCGCAGACGAATGTTGGCGGCCGCCCGGTCGAAGAGGGCCCCCTCCACCTGGGCCAGGTAGCCGACCAGGATCTGGTTGCCGGCCGGGGTTCTCTGCACGACCGCGGCCGCTCCGGCCACCCCCGGGAGCGCGCGCAGGGCCGCCTCGATCTCGCCGAGTTCGATACGCCGGCCGCCGAGCTTGACCTGGTCATCGGCCCGGCCGACGAACACGAGACCCTCGCGCTCGTAGCGCACCAGGTCGCCGCTGCGGTAGGCGCGGTGCCAGCCCAGCTCGGTATGCGGGGCGTACTTCTCGGTGTCCTTGCCGGCGTCGAGGTAGCGGGCCAGCCCGACCCCGCCGATAATGAGCTCCCCGGTCTCGCCGTGGGCCACCCGGGCACCGGCGGCGTCCACCACGGCAAGGTTCCAGCCGGCCAGAGGAAGCCCGATCCGCACCGGCCCGCGGCCGTCGAGCAGGGCGGCGCAGGCGACGACGGTGGCCTCGGTCGGGCCATACGTGTTCCAGACCTCCCGGCCGCGCACGGCGAGGCGCGAGGCGAGCTCGGGTGGGCAGGCTTCGCCGCCGAAGATCAGCAGCCGCACCCGCTCCAGCGATTCCTCCGGCCACAGGGCCGCGAGGGTCGGCACCGTCGACACCACGGTGATGCCGTGCTTGATCAACCACGGGCCCAGGTCGACCCCCGAGCGCACCAGGGAGCGGGGCGCCGAGACGAGGCAGGCACCGTTCCGCCAGGCCAGCCACATCTCCTCGCAGGAGGCGTCGAAGGCCACAGACAGGCCGGCCAGCACCCGGTCCGCGGGACCGATCGGGTCCGACCGGAGGAACAGGTCGGCCTCCGCGTCGACGAACGCGGCGGCGGAGCGGTGGGCCACCGCCACCCCCTTGGGTACCCCGGTGGAGCCCGAGGTGAAGATCACCCAGGCATCGTCGTCGGGGGCCGGCATGGCGCCGATCGTGCCGGCGAGGGCCAGGTCGTCCCCGGGCGCCAGCATCCGTTCGGCGAACATCTCCGCGTCGATGCCGGTGCGCACCTCGAACACGCCGCCCGCCCCGATCACGCCCACGACCCGGGCCTCGCCGAAGACGAGCCGGGCGCGTTCCTCGGGGTCGTCGGCGTCGACGGGCACGTAGGAGGCGCCGACCAGAAGGGTCGCCAGAATGGAGAGATACAGTTCCCGGGTTCCCGACGGGATCCGGATGCCAACGGTGTCGCCGCGGCGCACCCCGCGGCGACTGAGCTGCTCCGCCTGCTCGGTGACCAGGCGCACCAGATCCCGGTAGTTGATCGCCCCGTCGACGTCTTCGAGGGCGAGCGCGCCCGGATGCCGACCGGCGGTCGCGAGCAGGATGTCGACCAGGGTGCGGGCCGGCGCCGCGCGGTGTCCGGCCTCGAGCACGTCCTGGCCGGGCTCAATCGGGGTCAGGGTCACGCAGGCTCCTCGTCCAGGTCGCGGTGCCAGCCACCGCGCGCCACCAGTTTAGAACCCGCAGGTAACAGGGAGGTGTCCGGTTACGGTGACACCGGCGACGGGTGCCGCGACGCGTCAGATCAGACCGTGGCGGCGGAAGGCGTTCCAGACGCCGTCGCCCTGCACGGTGGTGGTGACCTCGTCGGCGTAGGCCTTGACGGCATCCGAGGCGTTGCCCATGGCGATGCCGACCCCGCAGACCTGCAGCATCTCGATGTCGTTGCTGCTGTCACCGATGCCGAGGGCGGATGCCGCGTCGAGGCCGAGCCGGTCGAGGAGCCGCAGGATCGTGGAGCCCTTGTTCACACCATTCAGCGTCACCTCGCCGCTGCCGCGCCCCATGTGCGGGATGGTTCCGGTGATGACATGGAAGTCTTCGCTGAGCGCGTCCGACACCCGGTCGTACGCCCGGAGGTCGCCGGCGAGGAACACCGACTTCGCGATGCCCGTGAGGCTGAAGGGGCGCACATCGGCGAAGGCCTTCAGCGCCGGGTGTGCGACGGCACCGGTGACGGATGCCGTCGCATACCCGGCTCCCGCCTTCCGCTTTTCGCCGGACGCGTAGTAGTCCGCGAAGCGGTCATGCACGCCGGGGCTCGGAAACAGCTCGTCAAAGGACTGCAGGTAGAAGTCGTACCCTGACTCCTCATAGAAGCTGATCATGCGGGCCACGGCCGCTTCGGGCATCGTGCGTTCGATCACGAGCTCATCGCCGATCTCCGCGAACCCGCCGCCGGAGCTGATGAAACCGTCGAATCCGATGTCGCGGATCGCGGGGTAGATCTCCACGGACGCCCGTCCGGTGCTGAGGTACACCAGGTGCCCGTTGTGCCGGGCGGCGCGCACCGCGTCGATCGCCGACTCCGCGATCATCGAGCCGGTCTCCATGAGCGTGCCGTCGGCGTCGACGAACGCGATGCGGGGGGAAATCATGAGGCACTCCAGACGAGGTGGTCTCCGGGACGTGTGCATCATCGGAGACGACCGGAGTGTGGTGATCGTATACATCGACGCTAGCTGCTGAGGCGTGTACCGCGTGACCGGATAACATCGGCGAACCGGTCGACAGAACTGTCGCCTAGCCTGAAGGGGTCCGGATGATCGTCTGACCGACACCGTCAGGGCTGCGGGCCAACGACGCCAAACGGCGCTCAGCATGCCCGAACCAGAAATGAGAACCACCATGACCGTTTCGAACAAAGTCGCACTCGTCACCGGAGCCGGGCAGGGAATCGGACGCGGCATCGCACTCCGCCTCGCCCAGGACGGCTTCGACATCGCCGTCGCCGACCTCGACTTCCAGGCAGAAAAGGGGGCCGGTGTCGTCGCCGAAATCGAGGCTTTCGGGCGCAGGGCCGTCTTCGTCACCGCCGACGTCTCCAACCGCGATGATGTGTTCGCCGCCGTCGACACCGCGGCCAAGAAGCTCGGCGGATTCGACGTGATCGTCAACAACGCCGGCATCGCCCAGGTCACGCCCATGCTCGAGGTCACGGCGGACGATCTGGAGAAGATCTTCCGCATCAACGTTAACAGCGTCGTCTGGGGGATCCAGGCCGCGGTCGCGAAGCTCGACGAACTCGGCCACGCCGGCAAGATCATCAACGCCGCCTCCATCGCTGCCATCCAGGGCTTCCCCATCCTCGGCGCCTACTCGGCCTCGAAGTTCGCCGTCCGCGGCATCACTCAGGCTGCCGCCCAGGAGCTCGCACCTCGGGGCATCACGGTCAACGCCTACGCCCCCGGCATCGTCGGCACCGGCATGTGGGACCTGATCGACGAGAAGCTCAGCGCCATCAACGGCAAGCCGCTCGGCCAGAACCTCAAGGAAAACGTCGACGGCATCGCGCTCGGCCGCATCGAGACCCCGGAGGACGTCGCCAAGATCGTGTCGTTCTTCGCCGGCCCCGACTCCGACTACGTCACCGGCCAGGTCCTGCTCGTCGACGGCGGGATGCTCTACAACTAGGGCCTGAAGCGCCCCGGGGAACGACGCTCAGTGACACCCGGAGGCGAGGTTGGGAGCAATCCGGACCTCGCCATCCGTGCGCGGACGCTGGGTATCCCTGGAAGGATTCGAATCCCCAACCGGTTCCCGGCCGTCGCCCTATTTCTTCTTCTTCGACTCGCTGTCGTCACTCGTTCGTCTGTTCAGCCGCAACCGTCGGCCGATCGCGATGTCCTCTTGTACCTTGTCGGCCACCTTGTCGCTCTTGCGGGTGTCCCGCGGCGGCAGCTGAAGTTCTTCTTCTGCGGCGATGCCCGCCTGCAGCTCACGGCCTTGTTCCAGCTCGGCGTCGAATTCGGCACCGAAGAGCAGGGCGAGGTTGGCTATCCGCAGCCAGAGCAGGAACACCACGATGCCGGCCAGGGAATCATACGTGCGGTCGTAGTTGGAGAAAATGGTGACGTAGAGGCCGAACAGGAATGAGGAGATCACCAGAGTGAGGAATGCAAGTAACGCACCCAGGCTGATCCATCGGAACTTGGGCTGCTGGGCGTTGGGGGTTGCCCAGTACAGGATTGCGATCCCGGCTGAACGCGCCGACGCACCCGGATGCCGACCACAGCGCCAACAGGATCCCGACGACGAGGGCGACGCCGACCGCCGGCGACGAGCTGAACTGCCCGAGCGGGGAACTGTGGGCAGGGCTGCGGTCGACGCTGCAGCGCTTTCACTGGGGATATCGCGAGGCCGGGTCTACGTCCCGATCAAGCGTCACCGGGACGGGACGGGGCTGCTGACGCAGCACATACCGCCAGGACGGCTTGGCGATCTCGCTCAGCGTGTCGGGTTTGCGGGAATCGTCGGGCGACGGTGCTCGCTCGCTTTTTTCGCGCACGCTATTTTTGCCATGGGTGCTCTCCTCGGCTTCGCCAGCGATCGACTCGTGCGCGCATCCGTTGCGCCGCCGCGGAGTGAGTTCGATTAGTTTCATTGACTCCGGGAAGGAATTCAAACCAAATCTGCACATCAGGTCAATCACACTATTTCCGTGACGAAACGGGAAATTCCCCGACTTTAAAGGAGGAAGTCGACCGCTCCGTGGACACGTCGACACAAGGGCGATGTGCTGGTCGGTCGGCATCGACCGATGATTAGTGGTGCCCCTGGAGGGATTCGAACCCCCAACCGTTTCCTTAGGACGGAACTGCTCTTCCGTTGAGCTACAGAGGCTGGCTACTGAAGTTTAGTGGTTGTCTGCCGGCGCCGCAGCGCACCGCTGCGACGCGCTTACGTCGGCGGGTACAGGAAGAGCGGAACCTCACTGGCCGACACGGTGCGCGTGTTGTACGCGTGACTGCCGTTCCAGTTGTATTCCTCGAGAATGACCGAGCCGTCGCTGTTGACCGACTGCACGTAGGCCACGTGGTTGTAGTTGAACCAGGCGACCGCGCCGACGACGGGAGTGTCGCCGGTGGCCCAGCCCTGGTCAGCCCAGGCGCTGGCCCAGTTGCTCGCGTTGCCGCCGCTGGGGGTGAGCTTGCTCCAGGTCCAGGTCCACGGGGAGCCGGTCGACCCGGCGTCGCGGTTGAGCCGATATGCCACGAAGTCCACGCATTCGCGGTAATAGTAGCCAAGCGGAGACAGCCCGCCGCCCTGGGTGTCGGTGGCCCGGTCGAACCACGGGTAGTCGTCGCCCTTGGCACGCACGCTGTATACAGCGAAGTCGGTGGCAGCCGATCGGGCTGCCTCGGCGGTCTGCTGGGCGGCCAGTGCACGCTTGGCCTCGGCATCCCGCTGGGCGAGTTCCTCGCTCGTGGTCGCCGTGAAACCGTCGCGAGCGACGGTGATGGCTGCGGCGCCACTGTCCACCGTGACATCCTGCGTGTCGGCAACCCGCGGAGTCGTCGAGGCGGTGTCGCTCGCACCGGGCGCGAACGCATAGGCCGGAAGGCCGGCGGTGAGGAACAGTCCCGGAATGGCCAGCAGGGTCACGGCGATTTTCATGGGCCGCCGGCGGCGCGACCGGGGCACCGGGCGGCTGACGGCCGGTGCGACCCACGGGGAAGCGACCGGATTGAGTCGGTTGCTCCGCGCCGCGATCGATGCCTTTTCGAGGTCCAGAGCCTTGGTTTCCGCCACCGCAACCGCATCGGGAATGCGCACAGCCACCGGCACGTCCATGCGCACCGGAGTGTTCACGGTGGCGTCGGCTCGGGTCTCTGCCGCCTCACGCTGCGCACGCAGTTCGCGGCGCGAGAGCGGAAAAATCGGGGTCTCTGGCGAACCAGAAGTGCCGGGTACGCCGGGTTGGGGCAAAAGAAGATCCTCTAACGCACCGAGATCGAGGTTCGGTGCTCCTCAACCATAGGCGACGGCGATCGGGAAGTCACCTTCGGGCGTTACATCCCTGTTACATTCGCGGGTCAGGCGGCAGGAGCAAGGAATTCATCCCACTGCGGTAACGGCCGCTCAGCGCCGCGCACCACCCAGGTCGTGCCGACCGGCAATCCCGGGTGGAACAAGAGTTTCCAGCCCATCTCGGCCGGCGTCCGGTCGCTTTTAAGGTTGTTGCAGCGCAGGCAGCAGGCCACGAGGTTGTCCCAGGTGTCCCGACCTCCGCGCGACCGAGGCATTACGTGGTCGATCGTGCTGGCGGTCTTGCCGCAGTACCCGCAGCGATGCTCGTCCCGGCGCAACACGCCGCGACGGCTGACCGGCACGGCCCTGGACCGAGGGATGCGCACGTAACGCGTGAGCAAGATGACGCTCGGTCGCTCCCAGGAACCGGAGGCGGCACAGATCGGATGCCCCTGGTCGGCCTGCACGATCGTTGCCTTGTGATTCATGACCAGCACGAGTGCTCGTTTGAAGGACACCACGGCAAGGGGCTCATACCCCGCATTGAGGACCAGTGTGCGCATGCGTTCCCTTTCGAAAAGGGCTGGACGGCTTCCAGCCATTCGAACTACGACAGTCAGTGAGAAGGAGCGAACAGGCAAACAAAAAGGGCGCCGTCACCATGACAACGCCCTACCGGCCACACGGTGTCCCTGACACGCGCAACTCAAGTTTGCTCGACTGCTCTGCCGCAGCGCGGAGCGGCAGCGCACATCCATGGTGTGGATCGTGCGCCGCTCGCGCATGGGCTCTCCCGAAAACTCGCAAAACATTAGAGCAACAGGTTAACCCACATTCGGCGCCACCGCGAAGTGCGGGACGCCGAATGTGCTAGGTGTTACGAAACATTCATCTGGCAGCCGGCCGGCTCGAATCTTCCGGCAGGCTCAGATGCCGAGCCGCACGATGTAGTACGAGCTGGTCCAGATCGGCTGCACGCGCACGGCCGCCCCCTCATACGGCGCATGCAGGATGTTGCCGTTGCCTGCATAGAACCCGTCGTGGCCGTCCATGATGACGAGGTCACCCGGCTGAGCCTCAGATTCGGGGATTCGGGTGCCCGCCGCCCCCTGCCCGGTCGAGGAATGCGGCAGCGAGATGCCGAACTGCGCGTAGACGTACATGATGAAACCGGAACAATCGAAGCCGGCCGGGGTGGCCCCGCCGTAGACATAGGGGACACCCTGGTAGCCGGCCGCGACACTGTAGACGGATGCCAGGTCGAAATTCGGGTATGCCGGGGCAGCCAGGTAGTCCGCCGACGACGGACCGGAATACGACGCGGCATAGGAGGTCATCGCGGCCGCGGCTTCCTGTCGGCGCCCCTCGGCTGCCGCTGCCTCGGACGCGGCAACGGCCGCCGCTGCTGCGGCCGCTGCCGCCGCCAGTTCCTCGGGGGTGGTGGCGGTGAACCCGTCGCGCGCGACGCTCACGGTATCGGCCGCGGCGGCGACCGCCACTGACTGCGCACCCGATTCGGTCAACTCGGCCGAGGCCGTTGACGCGTACTCCTTTTCGGTCGGCGCGAACGCATAGGCCGGGATGGCCATGGTCGCGACGAGGCCGCCGGCGAGAGTCATGAACACGATGTTCGCCACGGCGCCTCGGCGGCGTGACCGCCGGCCGGAACGGGGGCTGGCGGCCCGATAGTGGCTGAGCTCCGCGTGTTCATTGTCGTTGGTGATGGAAGCGCGGGTGATGGGAGGGCGGGTGATGGATCCGGTGGTGGCTACCGAGTTCGGGGCTCGACGGAAGATCTTCTTACCTAATGCGGCCAAAGTGATTACCTCCGACGCCTCGACAACACTAGGTAGTTGCCCCGTCCACTGCGCTCGTCGCGTGTGTAAGGAACGAATCAAGAGACGGGCAAGAAAGGCGTCTTGATCCGTGTCCGTCGACCGGAATCTGGACTGTGGACGACTCCAAGCTAACTGACGCTCATCCGTTTGTCACGCCGCAGGCTACTTTTTCTAACATATTGATAACAAAATTGTGGGGCGAGTGATCAATGGTGACGGGGCAGGCGGTGACCGCCGAATGGCTAGGCGACCGCTGCCGGCGTGGCGACGAAGATGTGGCCGGCGACCTCGTTGGGCAGTTCCAGTCCGTCCTCGAACCCATGCACCTGCACGAGCACATAGGAGCCCACGGCGGAGAAAACCCCCGTGGCCCCGGGGAGCACACCGGAGTTTTTCAGCTGGGCCAGGAGCTCGGGGTCGACCTGAACGGGTTCGCCCAGACGGCGCACCACGGCGGTGACCGGACCGGCAGATCCGGCGACCAGGTCGACGAGGCTCGTCACCCCGGCCATGAACGCGACAGCCGGCGAATCGCCCAGCTCATCGAGGCCGGGGATGGGGTTGCCATACGGAGACTCGGTCGGGTGATCGAGCATCTCCAGGATTTTGCGCTCCACCCGCTCACTCATCACATGCTCCCAGCGGCATGCTTCGTCGTGGACGAATTCCCATTCGAGCCCGATTACGTCGCTGAGCAGGCGTTCCGCAAGCCGATGTTTGCGCATCACATGCACGGCCTTGCTGCGTCCGTCGACGGTGAGCTCGAGGTGCCGGTCGCCGGAGACGACTACGAGGCCATCCCGTTCCATCCGGGCCACGGTCTGCGACACGGTCGGCCCGGAGTGCCCGAGGCGTTCCGAGATGCGTGCTCGGAGGGGAACGATGTGCTCCTCTTCGAGATCGAGAATCGTGCGGAGGTACATTTCGGTGGTGTCGATGAGATCCGTCATGCCCAGCGTTCCTCTCGGCTCGGTGCGTACTGCCCAACCTTATCGCCGCGAGAGCGGCCGTTAGAATCGCCCTATGTCGAACCTGATAATTCCCACGGAACTTCTGCCCGATGATGGACGATTTGGCTGCGGCCCGTCGAAAGTTCGAAAAGGACAACTCGAACACCTCTTAGAGTTCAGCGCGAGTGTGATGGGCACCTCCCATCGCCAGGCACCCGTCAAGAACTTGGTCGGTCGCGTGCGCACCGGCCTCGCGGACCTCCTTCGCGCCCCTGCCGGTTATGAAGTCATTATCGGCAACGGCGGGTCCACCGCGTTCTGGGACGCCGCCGCGTTCTCCCTTATTCTCCGCCGCAGCCAGAACCTCGTCTTCGGCGAGTTCGGCGGCAAGTTCGCCGCGGCCGCGGCCGCTCCGTTCCTCGAAGCGCCCGACGTGGTCAAGGCCCCGGCCGGATCGCGCAGCGAGTTCGTCGTGACCGAGGGTGTCGACGTCTACGCCTGGCCCCAGAACGAGACCTCGACCGGCGTCATGGCTCCGGTCACCCGCGTGGTTGCCGACCCCAACGCCCTGACGGTGATCGACGCCACCAGCGCGGCGGCCGGTATCGACTACGAGGCCGACCAGGCGGATGTCTACTACTTCGCGCCGCAGAAAAACCTCGCCTCCGACGGAGGCCTGTGGATGGCGCTCTTCTCCCCCGCCGCGATCGAGCGCGTCGAGCAGATCGCCGCGAGCGGGCGCTACATTCCCGAGTTCCTCAGCCTGAAGAACGCGATCGACAACTCGCGCCTCAACCAGACTCTGAACACTCCGGCCGTGGCCACGCTTCTTTTGATCGAGAACCAGCTCGACTGGATCAACGGAAGCGGCGGCCTGGCGTGGGCGTCCGCGCGCACCCTTGAATCGTCATCCGTTCTCTACGACTGGGCCGAGAGCGTGCCGTTCGCGACGCCGTATGTCACCGACCCGGAGCACCGGTCACAGGTGGTCGCGACGATCGACTTCGACGACGCGATCGATGCCGCCGCCATCGCCAAGACCCTGCGCGCCAACGGGATCTCCGACACCGAGCCCTACCGCAAGCTCGGCCGCAACCAGTTGCGGGTTGCCACCTTCACCGCGATCGAGCCCGGAGACGTGCGCCAGCTCGTCCGCTCGATCGAGTTCGTGGTGCAGAACCTGGGCAAGTAGGCCTCGACATGCGGCTCTGGCTGAGAGACAGTGAGCGTCGGCCAGACCCGCTGCCGGCTCGAACGAATTCCCGCAAGGCTTTCCTTGCGGGCTCCGCCGGCTGGCTAGTGGCGCTCGCGCTCGCGCTCGTCTTCCGGGACGAACTCGCCGCCGCCGGGGTGGGCTGGTGGCTCTGGGCTGCCCTCATCGGCCTCGGCCTCGGCCTGCTCGGGATTGCCTGGGTACGGTTCCGGCGCCGTTAGGGCCGCACCGAAGTCGATCCCGTCAAGCACATCTTCGCCGCGGTCTTCGTCGTCGTCTGACTCGTCGCCGTCGTCGCCGTCATCGTCGTCGTCGTCCGATTCGTCCTCGTCGTCAGATTCGTCGTCGTCGTCCGATTCGTCATCATCGCCCAACGCCTCGGCGTCGGCCACGGCCGCAGCCAGTTCCTGGGCCGTGCGGTAGTCGGCCAGGCGGTCAGACCACGGCACCCACTCCGGCGCGATCAGGGCGTCGTCGCCCGGCGTGAGCTCGGCTTCCAGAACCGACGGCTCGGAGCTCTTGTCCACCCGGGCGAGGGTGACCGTCCAACGCCAGCCCGGGTAGCCGGACAGGTTGCAGTCGAACAGCAGCGAGAGCACGTGCTCGCCTTCGACAAGGTGGCCGAGGGGTTCGCCGATGCTGTCGGCCGGCGTGATCTCCAGCAGCGCGGTGCGCGCCTGGTCGACCGCGGACAGCAGGCGCTCGTCGGCAGCGGCCTCAGGCATCGAGTTCCTCCGCGACCTTGCGCAGCATGGCCGCGATCTTGTGGCTGTGGGTTTTGTCGGGGTAGCGGCCGCGACGCAGGCTCGCTCCGATGCCGTCGAGGAGTTTCACCAGGTCCTCGACAATGACGGCCATGTCGTCAGCCGGCTTGCGGCTGAGTTTGACCAGGCTCGGCGGTGCCTCGAGAACGCGAACGGACAGCGCCTGAGCGCCCCGCTTGCCGTCGGCGATGCCGAATTCGAGCTTCGTTCCTGCCTTGACCGTGACTCCGGCGGGCAGTGCAGAAGCGTGGAGAAAGACCTCGTGGCCGTCATCAGAGGTGATGAAGCCGAAACCTTTCTCCTCGTCGTAGAACTTGACCTTGCCGGTGGGCATCTGGACCTCGCTGGATTCCGGGCGCGCGGATTGCGCGCCAACCACCCCCAGCCTATTCGGTCGGACCGGTTCCCGCCCCGTATCCTTGAGTCTGTGACCAATCAAATTCCACCCGCCGCGAGCCGGCTCGAACGCATCCTTGCTTACATGGTTGCGGGTGTGGTGGGTCTGTCCATCCTCGCGTTCCTTGCCGTCATCCTCGGCACAGCGGCCGGGGCCGGGGCGGACAACGGTTTCGGCCAGGGGGTCTGGCCGGCGGTGCTTGCTTTGCCGCTGTTTGGATTGCCTCTCGGATTCGTGCTGATCATCGTCCTCATGGTGATGTCCGGCATGCGTCGCGCTCGTGAGGCACGACAGAATAAGGAGTAGCAATGCTCACACTCGCTTCGCGCCTTCGGGCGCTGGATGACGCAACGTTGCGTCGCACGATCGACATCCGCATGGTCTCGGCCACGGGCATCCGTGATTTCTTCGACCTGGCCGAGGCTCTCCTCGAACCAACCGCAATCCAACGGGTGCTGGCACGGCTCGATCGGGCCACCCTCGCCGTTCTCGCCGTCGCCGGTGAGCTCAGCCAGGGAACGGAGGTCGGCACGGCTGCCGCGCCGTCGCTGTTCGACCTCGCCGAGCGCCTGTCCGAACTGGCAGGTTCGCCCGTCGACGTGGCCGAGGTCGCCGGCCGTGCCGCCGAATTGGACTCCCTCATGCTCGCGCGCCTGACCGACGGGCGGTTCAGTTCCTACCCGGCGGTGGCCGCGCAACTGCTGACCTGGCCGGACCTGGGCCTGCCGACCGCGCTCGAGCTGGCTTCGACGCCAGCACCCGCGGCGCTGGCCAGTGTCGACACCACCGATACCCGCTTCACAGACCGTCTCGCGGCGGAGCGTGCCTTCGCCGCGGTGTCCTCCATCGCCGAACTGGTCACCGAGCTCGCCCGCGAGCCGGCCAGGGAGCTCAGCCGGGGCGGGCTCGGCCTGCCCGACACCAAGCGTCTGGCCGCCGTGATGGGGGTCGAACTCGAATTCGTGCCCTCCTTCGTCGCGACCGCGGCCCGAGCCGAACTCATCGCCCATTCCGACGGCTACTGGAATGAAACCGAAGCCGGCGAGGCCTGGCTGCTCGAGAGCACCGCCCGCCGCTGGGCAACCCTGGCCGACGCCTGGCATGCGGCCCTGCCGCCGGATGTGCGCGGGATACTCGCCCGCCGGCCCGGCGTGTCCTGGGGCGACGTGCTGCGCAGCTTCGTGGCCTGGCTCTACCCGGCCGGCGGCCAGTGGATGGACGACCGGGTCACCGAGTTCGCCGAGGACGCCGAACTGATCGGCATCACCGCCCACCAGACCACCAGCCCGGCCGGTGCATCGGTGCTGGCCGGTGACCTCGAGGCGGCCGTCGCCACCATGGCGGCCGCGCTGCCGGCGACCGGCGGCGCGGTGTACCTGCAGAACGACCTGTCGATCGTGTCCCCCGGACCGCTCGCCCCCTCGATCGACAGCCGCCTGCGGGGGCTCGCCGACGTGGAGAGCCGGGAACTCGCCCTGAGCTACCGCATCACCGCCAACTCCGTGAACCGCGCCCTGGCGGCCGGCGAAAGCGCGGAGTCACTGCTCGATTTCCTGCGCACGGTCTCCCTGACCGGCATCCCACAGCCCGTCGACTACCTGATCCGGGAATCCGCCGCCCGCTACGGGCGCGTGCGCGTCGGCCCGACGGACCCGATGGAGTCCCCGGCCCAGGCCTATGTCCAGTCCGACGACGCGGCCCTGCTGAGCACCATCGCCGTGGACCAGACGCTCGCCTCCCTCGGCCTTGTGCCTGCCGAGGGCAGCCGACTGACCAGCCGGTTCCCCTCCGACGTGGTCTTCTGGGCGCTCAGCGATGCGCGCTACCCCGTCGCCGCGGAGGACGCCACCCATGAGATCGTGCACCTGCGCCGCCACCAGCTCGCTCGGGTCGTGCCGGTGGACGCCCCGGATCCGGCCGTCACCCTGGTCGAGAGGCTGCGTGCCGCCGATGGCGGCGAGGGCCAGGCAGCGGATGCCTGGCTCGCCCGCCAGCTCGACCTGGCAATCAAGGCGAAGCAGACCGTCGTCGTCAGCATCGCCATGCCCGGCGGTGTGGTGGTCGACTATCTGCTCGAGCCGGCCAGTGTGGGCGGCGGGCGTTTCCGGGCCCGAGACCGTCGCGCCGACATCGAACGCACGCTGCCTCTGTCCAGCATTATCAGCATCACGCCGGCGCCGTAGGTGCGGGCCTTCACGCTGACCGGGCGTAGGATTAACGGCTATGTCTGATGGCCCTCTGATCGTCCAAAGTGACCGTACGGTTTTGCTCGAAGTCGCCCACCCTCTTGCCGAGGATGCGCGCCACGACCTGGCCGTGTTCGCCGAGTTGGAGCGTGCCCCCGAGCACATCCACACCTACCGCATCACCCGGCTGGGGCTGTGGAATGCCCGCGCCGCGGGGCACGACGCCTCCAACATGCTGGCCACGCTCGAAAAGTACTCGAAGTTCGCCATCCCGCAGACCGTCAGCGTGGACATCACCGAGACGGTCGGCCGGTATGGCCGGCTCATCATCGAACGTGACACCGAGGGTCAGCTCATCCTGCAGAGCAACGACCAGGCCGTGCTCACCGAGATCGCCGGGGCCCGGCGCATCGCGCCCCTCCTGATCGGGCATCCGTCGCCGGACTCGTTCCTGGTCGAGCCGTGGGCGCGCGGCCAGCTCAAACAGGAACTGGTGAAACTGGGCTGGCCGGCCGAGGACCTCGCCGGCTACACGCCGGGAACGCCGCATCCGATCGGTCTTTTGGAAGACGGTTGGGCGCTCCGGGACTACCAGAACAAGGCCGTCTCCAGCTTCTTCGACGGCGGCTCCGGCGTGGTCGTGCTGCCCTGCGGGGCCGGAAAGACGCTGGTCGGCGCCGGGGCCATGGCCACCGCCAAGACCAACACGCTCATCCTCGTCACCAACACGGTCTCCGCCCGTCAGTGGCGCGACGAACTGCAGAAGCGCACGACCCTCACCGCCGACGAGATCGGCGAGTACTCCGGGCAGGTCAAGGAGGTCAAGCCGGTCACGATCGCGACCTACCAGATCCTCACCGCCAAACGGAAGGGCGAATACGCGCACCTCGAGCTACTCGACGCCATGGACTGGGGCCTCGTCATCTACGACGAGGTGCACCTGCTGCCGGCCCCCGTGTTCAAGCTGACCGCGGAGTTGCAGGCCCGCCGCCGCCTCGGCCTCACCGCCACCCTGGTGCGCGAGGACGGCCGCGAGGGCGACGTATTCAGCCTGATCGGCCCGAAGCGGTTCGACGCGCCCTGGAAGGAGATCGAGGCCCAGGGCTTCATCTCCCCAGCCTCCTGCTTCGAGGTGCGCATCGACCTGCCCCAGTCCGAGCGACTCAGCTATGCCGCCGCCGCCGACGACGAGCGCTACCGGATGGCCGCGACCGCACCCGCGAAGCTCGACGTCGTCAAGCGCCTGGTAGCCAAGCACCCCGGAGAACGCATCCTCGTGATCGGACAGTACCTCGACCAGATCGACGAGCTCGCCGAGGCCCTGAATGCCCCCAAGCTCACCGGTGCGACCC
Source organism: Cryobacterium sp. TMT2-4 (assembly GCF_004402575.1). Lineage (NCBI taxonomy): Bacteria > Bacillati > Actinomycetota > Actinomycetes > Micrococcales > Microbacteriaceae > Cryobacterium > Cryobacterium sp. TMT2-4. The sequence continues at coordinate 63,365 of NZ_SOGE01000029.1, forward strand.
CTGTCGACGAGCGCGAGCGCCTCTACCAGGCCTTCCGAGTCGGCGAGGAGAACCTGCTCGTGGTGTCAAAGGTCGCGAATTTCTCGGTCGACCTGCCGGAGGCCACCGTCGCCATCCAGGTTTCGGGTTCCTTCGGCTCACGCCAGGAGGAGGCGCAGCGCCTCGGCCGGCTTCTGCGGCCGAAGGAGTCCGGTCTGTCCGCAAACTTCTACACGCTGGTGGCCCGCGACACCGTCGACCAGGACTTCGCCCAGAACCGCCAGCGCTTCCTCGCCGAGCAGGGCTATAGCTACACGATCCTTGACTCGCAGAATCTGGACGCGCAGGTCGTCTCCGTCTGACCGACGGTGAAACGGCCGGTCAGGCGGTCGGAGAGGAAGCCTTCCGGCGGGCATAGCGCAGGAACAGCATGTCCCCGGCGGTCAGCACGTGCAGCAGGGACATCTCCCGGGTGATGGCGGCGGGACCGGCGGAGATCCGTCCGGCCGGGCCGCCCTCGAGCACGGGGCTGACGGTGAGGCACAGCTCGTCGACGCAGTCGGCGTCGATCAGCGCACCGAACAGGTTCGGCCCACCCTCGCAGAGTATCTGCGCCAGACCGCGCCGAGCCAGCTCCGCCCGCATCAGCCGCGGGTCCACGACGTCCTCCCCGCAGACCAGCACGTCCGCCACCTCTGCGAGCTCCGCGCGTCGCCGCAGCGGTGACGCCGCGTGCGTCACGACCAGCGGCCGCACGGCGGCGTCCGCGAACAGCGAGTGGCTCGGCTCGAGGTCCAGCCGTGAGGACACGATGGCGACGGGCAGCTGCGCCGGAAGTCCGTGCCGGACCCGCCACGCGGCATCCGCGGGGCCCTGACGGATGCCGACGTACCCCTCGGCGCGCACCGTGCCCGCACCGACCACGATCACGTCAGCGAGCATCCGAAGGGTATCGAAGACGAGCCTGTCGTCGGCGTTCCCGAGCCCGCCACTCACACCCTCCCGGGTGGCGGCGCCGTCGAGGCTGGCGATAAAATTCACTCGCAGGTGCGGCAGAGTGCGGTCAGGCACCCGGTAACGGATGATCAGCTCGTCACGATCCAGCATCATCAGGCCAGGTTGTGGCGCACGTACGCCGGTTCGCGGAAGCCCAGGATCGCCTCGGTCATCCGCACGGCGTCGACCGCGGCGACGACGTTGTGCATCCGCACGATCCGGGCGCCCTGCAGGATGCTGTAGACGGCGGCGGCGAGCGATCCCGCGATCCGGTCGCCCCGCTCACGGTTCAGCGTCTCCCCGATGAAGTCCTTGTTCGAGACTGCGACCAGAGTGGGGTAGCCGAGCGCGGTGATCTCGCCGAGCCTCCGGGTCAGCTCGAGCGAGTGGTAGGTGTTCTTGTTCAGGTCGTGCCCGGGGTCAACGATGATGCGGGATGCCGGGACGCCGCGACTCCGGGCCAGCTCGATCCGTTCATCCAAGAAGGTTGCGACCTCGTGCACCACGTCGCCGTAGGTGGGCCCCGGCCACGGTGTGCGCGGCGGCGCGAGGCTGTGGGTGATCACCAGCGTCGCGTCGCTGTCCGCGACGACGTCAGCCATGGCCGGGTCGTGCACCCCGGTGGTGTCGTTGATCACGTGGGCGCCGGCGGCCAGGCTGGCGCGCGCCACGGCGGGATGAAAGGTGTCGACGGAGATGACGACGCCCGAGCCGCGCAGGGCCTCGACCACCGGGACGACCCGGTCGATCTCCTCCTCGATCGGAATGGACGGGCCGGGCGCGAATCTCGCCCCGCCGATGTCGACCCAGTCGGCGCCGTCCAGGATGGCGCGCCGGGCGGCCGTGACGGCCTCGTCAAGAGCGAAGGTCGCCCCCTTGTCGTAGAAGGAATCCGGCGTGCGGTTGACGATGGCCATCACGGCCACCTCACGGGAAAAATCGAACAGTCTCTCCCCGATCAGTCGCCGTGGATGGATCAGGTCGGGCAGCGCCGGGCCAGGTCGAGTGGTCGCGTTGTCCATGTCAGGTCCTTCAGTCGGGTGCTCCGGCGAGAAGTTCGTCCAGTTCAATGCTCTCATCCGCGAGCCGGGTCGTGTCGACCCGCACCTCCGTCCGGATGAAGCGCTGCACCGTCTCGTTGACGTCCCACACGTTGACGTTCATGCCGGCGACGACCCTGCCGTCCAACACCCAGAACGCGATGAATTCCCGCCTCGCCGGGTCACCGCGAAACACGACCTCCGCATCCCGGGCAAGTGCGCCGTACCCCGAGTACTCCATCCCGAGGTCGAACTGGTCGGTGTAGAAGTACGGGATCGCGTCGTAGCTGACCGCCTGGTCAAGCATCGAGCGGCCGGCCGCGGCGCCGGCCCGCTCGGCGTTGTCCCAGTGCTCGACGCGCAGATGGTGCCGCAGCACGGGGTGGAAGACCGTGGCGACGTCACCCACCGCGTAGACGTCCGGGTCGATAGACCGGAACGCCGCGTCGACGACGATGCCGTCGTCGACGGCCAGGCCCGCGTCCCGGGCCAGGTCCGTGTTCGGCACCGCGCCGATGCCGATGACGACGACATCGGCCGAAACGACCTCGCCGCCGGGGAGTCCCACTCCGGTGACCCTCCCCTGCGTCCCGATCAGTCGGTCGGCCTGAGTTTCCATCCGCAGATCCACCCCGTTCACGCGGTGCAGCTCCGCGAACACCGACCCGACCTCGTCGCCGATCACCGGGGCCAGCGGCACGCCGTCCCGCCCAAGCACCGTGACGGTGTTGCCGTAACCGCGGGCGGCCGCGGCGACTTCGAGACCGATCCAGCCGGCCCCGACGATCACGACCCGGCGGTTTCCCGGCTCCAGCTCGGCTCGGAGCGCCTGCGACTCGCCGACCGTGCGCAGATGGTACACCCCGGCCAGGTCTGCGCCCGGGCCGGGAAAGCGCCGTGACGACGCCCCCGTCGCGAGGAGCAATCTGTCGTAGCGCACGGATTTGCCCTCCCGCAGGGTCAGCTCGTGAGTGTCGAGCGCCAGCCCGGTCACCCGGGCACCCAGCCGCACGTCGATGCCCCGCTCGTCGTACCACGGTGCCGGGTGCACGTCGATCGTGTCCCGGGCGGCCCGCCCGGCCAGGTAGTCCTTGGAGAGGGGCGGCCGCACGTAGGGGTACTCAGTCTCCCCGGCCAGCAACACGATGCTCCCGTCGAACCCCTCGGAACGGATGGCCTCGGCCGCTCTGGCCCCGGCCAAGCCGGCCCCCACAATCGCAAAAGTCGGAACAGTCATTCTGGTCTCCCCACGCCGCGGCAGTCTGGTTTGATCACCAATCTACTCGCCAGCGCGCATACCGGGCATTTTCAGTAAACCTTCAGCTAACGCGCAGATAATAAACTCATGACTGACGGCCCACGCATCCTTATTGTCGACGACGAACCCAATATCCGGGATCTCCTCACCACCAGCCTGCGTTTCGCCGGATTCGCCGTGCGAGCCGTCGGAAACGGCGCGCAGGCGATCTCCGCCGTCCTCGAGGAAGAACCCGACCTCATCATCCTTGACGTCATGCTGCCGGACATGAACGGTTTCGGAGTAACCAAGCGCCTGCGGTCCGCCGGCTACACGGCCCCGATCCTCTTCCTCACGGCGAAGGACGACACCGAAGACAAGATCACCGGCCTGACGGTCGGCGGCGACGACTACGTCACCAAGCCGTTCAGTCTCGACGAGATTGTGGCCCGGATCAAGGCCATCCTGCGCCGGACCATGCAGGCCGACGAAGACGCGATCATCCGCGCCGGCGAACTCACCATGGACCAGGACACCCACGAGGTCCTGGTCGGCGACGCCCCCATCGAACTCAGTCCGACCGAGTTCAAGCTTCTGCGCTACCTCATGCTGAACCCGAACCGGGTCCTGTCGAAGGCTCAGATCCTGGACCATGTCTGGGAGTACGACTTCAACGGTGACGCCGGCATCGTCGAGTCCTACATTTCTTACCTCCGCCGCAAGGTGGACGCGCACTCGACCGAACCCCTCATCCAGACCAAGCGCGGCTTCGGCTACATGCTCAAGGCCGCCAAGGCGTAGACACAGGCTGCGCTCATACACTGGTTTCCTATGCATCAGTCACTTATGGAGCGGTGGAGCCGCATTTCCCTGCGTTCCAAAATCACGGGCGTCACGGTCCTGATGCTGACGCTCGGCCTGCTCGTCTCCGGCATCGGCACGATGGCCATGCTTCGCCAATACGTGGTCCAGCAGGTCGATTCGCAGCTGCAGATCGACGCCCAGTCCGCCTCGAACAGCTATTCGGCGGCGGCTCTCGGCCAGGGCACTACAGCCGTGGTCTCTTCGGACTACTACGTCGCCCTGTATGACGAGCACGGCAGTCTCGAGGACCACACCTGGCGGGATGTCCCGCGCAGTGAGCTGCCGATCCTGACCGCACCGCTCGACCTGCAGACCGTGATGGAGCTCGACGGCAAGACGATGACTCTGGTGGACTCGGCACATGACACCGAGTTCTTGGCGGTCGCCGTGCCGCTCGTGATCTCGCCTCAGGGAACCTTGGGCACGCTGGTCATGGCGGTCTCGTTGAGGCCGACCGAGAACACCATGGCCACCTACCTCACCATTTTCTTGGGGTTCGGGCTCGGGGTCGTGCTGGTGGGCGCCCTGCTCACCCGGCTGCTGGTGACCACCACCTTTGCACCGCTGCGAGAGGTGGAGCGCACGGCCGCGGCCATCGCCGATGGCGACTTCAGCCAGCGGCTCGGCGGCGCCACGCCCAACACCGAGGTCGGGCGCCTCAACCGATCGCTCAACACCATGCTGAGCCGCATCGACCGCCTGTTCAAGGACCGCGCCCGCACCATCGACCAGATGCGCCGCTTCGTCGGCGACGCCAGCCACGAGTTGCGCACTCCCCTCGTCTCGGTGCGCGGCTACGCCGAGCTCTACCGAATGGGTGCCTTGCAGGCCCCGGAAGAAATCGCACTGGCCATGGAGCGCATTGAGAAAGAAGCGATCCGCATGGGCGGCCTCGTCGAAGACCTGCTCGAGCTGGCCCGGCTCGACGAGACAAAGCCGCTTGCCCTCGCGCCGGTCGACCTGATGCCGCTCGCCCGTGACGCGGCCCTCGACGCCATGGCCTCCTCCCCCGGTCGCACCATCACCGTCGTCACGCCGATCCCCGCCGAGATCGAGGACAGCACCGAACGCCCCGCCATCGACCTCGCTCACTCAACGGGAGAAGTCCCCTCCGCTGCCGCACCAGGTTCGAAGCCCGACGAGCCGAACCAACCGGCGGGCGGATCCGTCTCTTTCGCCGGGGCAACCCTGGCGCGGCTGCGCACCCGCAAACCACGCAAAGCGGATGTTGCGCCGCCGGCTCCGGAACAGACTCCGGTGACCGAGCCCGGCACCGTGCAGGCCGTGGTGATGGCCGAGGAGAACAAGATCCGCCAGATCATCACGAACCTGATGGGCAACGCGCTACGCTTCAGCCCGACGGACAGCCCGGTCGAGCTCGAGGTCGCAGTCGACCGCCGAAACCAGCGCGCCTCCATCGCCGTCATCGACCATGGTGAGGGTATCCCGCCGCAGATCAGGGAGAAGATCTTCCAGCGCTTCTGGCGTGCGGACACCTCCCGTGCACGGGAGACCGGCGGCAGCGGGCTCGGCCTGGCGATCGTCGCCTCGATCGTCGCCAGCCACAACGGCACCGTCCAGGTCGTGGACACCCCCGGCGGCGGCGCAACGTTCCGGGTCTGGTTCCCACTGGCCTGTTCTCCGAGCGCGCCCCAGCGCGTCGCCCCCGTCATCACGTCGTAGCGCGTGCCGCGGCGTCAAACCCCCGCGGTTCCTCCCCCGCGGTCCGGGAGGATGATTTGCCATGGCACAACGGCAGCCAACGGGAACGGCTGCAGGCGGCTCCGTAGTCTGATCGGTATCTTCCCCTGCCGAAAGGACCCCCATGACCCGCTATCAGGTCGACAGCGAAGCAGTGCTCCACACCACCTCCGTGGCGCGCGCCACGATCGGGCGCATCCAGGGCGAGGTCGCCGGACTCATCGCCCAGCTGACCGCGCTGGAGGGCTCGTGGACGGGCCAGGCCGCCACCGCGTTCCAGGCGGCGGTCTCGGACTGGCGTGCCACCCAACAGCAGGTGGCCCAGAGCGCGGAGGGATTGAATCTGGCCCTGAACCAAGCCGGCCAGCAGTACGCCGAGATCGAGCAGGCCAACGCGCGCCTCTTCCTGCGTTAGCCGCGACGGCCTGCGCATTGGCGACGCCTGTTTTGACGACATCTGTTTTGCCGACGCCTGTTTTAGCGAGGCCTGTTTTAGCGACGCCTGTTTTAGCGACGCCTGTTTTAGCGACGCCTGTTTTAGCGAGGCCTGTTTTAGCGAGGCCTGTTTTAGCGAGGCCTGCATTAACGACACAGGGCGCCTCCCGGCGGAGGCGCCCTGTGTTGTGAAGCGGTGAAGCGGTGTGGACTTAGAAGTCCATTCCGCCGCCCTGGTCGCCGGCCGGAGCAGCGTTCTTCTCCGGCTTGTCGGCGACTACGGCCTCGGTGGTGAGGAACAGTCCGGCGATCGACGCTGCGTTCAGCAGCGCGGAACGGGTGACCTTCACCGGGTCATTGATTCCGGCGGCGAGCATGTCGACGTACTCACCGGTCGCGGCGTTGAGGCCCCAACCGATCGGCAGGTTGCGAACCTTGTCGGCGACAACGCCCGGCTCCATGCCGGCGTTGAGGGCGATCTGCTTGAGTGGAGCGTCGATGGCAACCTTGACGATGTTCGCTCCCGTTGCCTCGTCGCCGACCAGCTCGAGCTTCTCGAACGCGGTCTTGCCGGCCTGGATCAGCGCAACGCCACCACCGGCGACGATGCCCTCTTCGACGGCAGCCTTCGCGTTGCGGACGGCATCCTCGATGCGGTGCTTGCGCTCCTTGAGCTCAACCTCCGTCGCGGCGCCGGCCTTGATGACTGCGACTCCGCCGGCGAGCTTGGCGAGACGCTCCTGGAGCTTCTCGCGGTCGTAGTCACTGTCGGTGTTTTCGATCTCGCTGCGGATCTGCTGGACACGTCCGGCGATGGCTTCGGGGTCTCCGGCGCCTTCGACGATGGTGGTCTCGTCCTTGGTGATGACGATCTTGCGCGCGTTGCCGAGGAGGTCAAGCGTGACGTTCTCGAGCTTGAGACCGACCTCTTCGCTGATGACCTGTCCACCGGTGAGGATGGCGATGTCCTGCAGCTGGGCCTTGCGACGGTCGCCGAAGCCGGGAGCCTTGACGGCGACCGACTTGAAGATTCCGCGGATCTTGTTCACCACGAGCGTGGCCAAGGCCTCGCCGTCGACGTCCTCGGCGATGATGAGGAGCTGCTTGCCGGTCTGGATGACCTTGTCCACGATGGGGAGCAGGTCCTTGATGTTGGAGACCTTGGAGTTGACGATCAGGATGTAGGGGTCTTCGAAGACCGCTTCCTGACGGTCGGGGTCGGTCACGAAGTAGGCGGACAGGAAGCCCTTGTCGAAGCGCATGCCCTCGGTGAGCTCGAGCTCGGTGCCGAGAGTGTTCGACTCCTCGACGGTGACAACACCCTCCTTGCCGACCTTGTCGATGGCCTCGGCGATGATGGCGCCGATTTCGGCGTCACCGGCGGAGATGGAAGCGGTGGCCGCGATCTCTTCCTTGGTCTCGACCTCTTTGGCGTTGGCGATGAGCTCAGCGATCACGGCGGCCGTGGCCTTCTCGATGCCACGCTTGAGGCTGATCGGGTCTGCTCCGGCCGCGACGTTGCGCAGGCCTTCACGAACGAGCGCCTGAGCCAGGACGGTGGCGGTGGTGGTTCCGTCGCCCGCGACGTCATCGGTCTTCTTGGCGACCTCCTTGACGAGCTCGGCACCGATCTTCTCGTACGGGTCGTCGAGTTCGATCTCCTTGGCGATGGACACGCCATCGTTGGTGATCGTGGGAGCGCCCCACTTCTTTTCCAGCACCACGTTACGTCCGCGCGGGCCGAGGGTGACCTTGACAGTGTCAGCGAGGATGTTCAGGCCACGCTCAAGGCCGCGACGGGCCTCTTCGTTGAAAGCAATGATCTTTGCCATATGTGTTTCTCGTCCCTCCCGGACGTTACCAAAACGGTGATGGGTTGGCACTCAAACAGAGAGAGTGCCAAGTAGATTCTGGCACTCTGGGGTCGAGAGTGCAAGTGAACGGCAAGGTGCCGCGGCCGCGGCTACGGCACCAGCACAACCGTGCCTCGGTCCGACGGCACCAGCTCGATCCAGGTGTTACCGGCGGCGAGACGAATCGTCACGCCGAAGTCATCGACGAGACGGATGGGGGCGGTCTGGTCGGCCTTGGACCAGACCGCATGCACGGACTTGCCGCCGGCCGACACCCAGGCTTCCCCCGAACCGATCATTGTCGTCGTGGGAACATCTCCGTAGGTGCCGTCGATCGCGACCCGCAGGACCAGGACGTTGGTCGCCCGCAGCTGCGCACCGGTGGCGTCGAGGTCAGGTGAGCCCTCCTGCGAGCGCAGGTAGGCAGCACCGGCCGCATCCCACGTCCAGCCGGGCCAACGGGCGGTGGAGAAGGTGGAGTTGATCGCCGCGACGGGCGCGCCGTCGACGGCCGCGGACGATCCCTGCACGGTCGCGGAGTAGGCAAATTGCTGGTTCGGCGGCGGCACGGTGGCGTTCCGCGCGACGAGCGCTGAGGCCTGGAGGATGACGTTGTGCGGGGCTTCCCGGTCATCCGAACGCGCGAAGAGGCCGGTGTCGTCGGTATCGAAAGCGGCGCTGACGACATCCGTCGCGTCCATCAGGTCGATGAATTTCTGTTGGCCGCCGGAATAAGCCGCGATTCCGCCGAAGGGCGCGATGATGTCCGGGTCCATGGGTCGGATCGATCGCACCGGCCCGACGAGTTCAGGCACGTCGGAATGCCAGACCGCGACATAACGGGTCAGCCCGCCCTCGACCAGTTCTTCGAAGACGATGTCGGCGCGCTCGAGAGAGAGCTGCGGCCTGGCCGCTTCGTGGTTGTCGATCTTCACCGAGAGGGCAGGGTTCTGGAGGCTCCCGGCCGGCACACTCGTGCCACGCAATGGGGCGACCGCCGGGTCTGCGGCCGACTCGAAGGTGGAGTTCCAGGGCGTGCTGGTCGAGCTTGCCGGCGGCTTCGGCGCGTCACTGGCGCATGCGGAGACCAGCAGAAGGGGCGGCAGAAGGACGACCCCGAGCATCCGGATGGACCGGATTCTCGGTGCCGCACTTCGTCGCTGCGCTTGAACCACTATTTTCGTTGTCACGCCCCAAACCCTAACGCGGCTGCACTGCCGCGCACACATGCCTGGGAGCGACCCGACCCTGCGGTCGACCGCTGGAACATCCCCCGCTGGATCAGATCGGACGAACCGCTTCTGCCTGGGGCCCCTTTGCTCCTGTACCCAGTTCGAAGATGACGTGCTGTCCCTCTTCCAGAACCTTGTAGCCGTGCATGTCGATGGCCGAGTAGTGGACGAAGACGTCCTGGCCACCTCCATCGACGGTGATGAAGCCGAAACCCTTTTCAGCGTTGAACCATTTGACGGTTCCGTTCGCCATGTATAACTCCTTGTTGCTGTGAATTCGTCGACACGCGCCCGCTGGCCGTACCGGGCCTGGCGCAAGGATTGCGTCCATTGCATTCGACCGATGGAATACGTCTCCTGCGAGAACGCCCGGACAAACAAAATGAGGGACCAACGCCCAATTTACGGAAGCTCCGGAAGAACGAAAGGGGGTTGACGCGCGAGCGCCGGACGTATAGGCGACGGCTATTCGGCCGGCTCGTAGTCGGCGCCGACAACAACGGTCAGGTCCGCTGCGGAATCGGCGTAATCGCTTGAAAGCAGCACCTCCGAGCCGGGCAGTGACTCCGCGACTCCGCGGGCCGCTCCCTCCAGGGCCGCGTCGGCGTAGTAAACCGTCGTCGTCTGCACATCCTCCGTGCTCGCGTTGTCCAGCTCTTCGATCGTCCAGCCCTCCGCCTCGAGGAGATCGCCAACGGACCGGGCGATCCCCTCGCCGGCGGTCCCGTTCAAAACGGTCACGGTCGAGTCAGGGTCCACGGTCGCAGCCGGCGTCGGAACCGGCGCCGGAGTGTCACTCGGAGTGGCGCTCGGCTCGGCCGTGCTGTCAGCAGTCGTCGCCGTGCCCGGCAACTCGAAGTTCAGGTTGTTGTTCAGGACGGCCAGGCCGACGACTCCGATTCCGACCAGCAGCACGGTTGCGCCAAGAGACCACCACACTGCGACCCAGCCGCGCCCTTTCTTGCCGGGCGCGCGGTGGGCCCCCACCCGCTCCAGGAAGTGCGGGAAGTGGTCGAAGCGGTCTTTAGCGTAGGAATTCGGCATCGTGAGGCTGGTCAGATCCTTTGTAGTGGTGATGAGACACGGGAAGGGTGCAGGTCAGGGAGTCAATCGGTGGACTGTAGCGACCGGCGGCCCCTTGCCTGCGACCGGGCGTCGCGCAGCCGCTGCAGGCGTTTCACCAGCATCGGGTCGTGGGCCAGGGCCAGCGGCGAGTCGATCACAACCCCCAGTAGTTGATAGTACCGGGCGGCCGAGAGGCCGAACTCGGCCCGGATAGCCTGTTCCTTGGCGCCGGCATGCTTCCACCACTGCCGCTCGAAGGCGAGGATCAACCGGTCGCGCGCGGACAAGCCTGCCGGCGAGGAGGACTCCGAGGCAGGCTCCGCGGGAGTCGACGAGCCGGGAGCTCCGTCCACGTGCCACCTCCCTCGATCTCTGCAATCCTAATTGTCGACGCCTGCGTACTCGCTGGGCCGTTGGCCGTGCTGTCCAAGGTGGAAAATCCTGCCGGGCTCCTGATCGAGGAATACCACCGCGGTCTGGCGAGTTTAGTGTTGATACGGACAGATTTCGGCCTCTCCGGGGTCGAGCAGGAAGGAACGGAACATGGACTACGAGGTCGAGAAGTCGGATGCGCAGTGGCGCGCGGAGCTGAGCCCCGAGCAGTACGCCGTACTGCGCGGCGCCGCCACCGAGCGGGCGTGGGCCGGCGAGCTCCTCGATGAGGGCCGCTCCGGGATTTACACCTGCGGGGCTTGCAATGCCGAGCTGTTCAAAAGCGGCACGAAGTTCGACTCCGGTTGCGGCTGGCCGAGCTTCTACGAATCGGTGCGTCCCGAGGCCGTTGAACTCCTCGAAGACCGCACCCTCGGCGTTGTGCGCACCGAGGTGCGCTGTGCGAAGTGCGGCTCGCACCTGGGCCACGTTTTCGACGACGGATTCGGAACGCCCACCGGCGACCGGTACTGCATGAACTCCATCTCGCTCAATTTCAAGCCGGTCGAGTAAGCGTTGCCCGACCTCCTTGATACGGTCAATCACCGACGCTCCCACTCCAAGGTCACCGGACAGGCACCGAGCCATGCGGAACTGCTGCCTTTGGTGGCTGTCGCGGCCCGTGTCGCCGACCATGGCGCTCTGCGTCCGTGGCGGCTGATCGAGTTGCGCGGTGACGCCCGGCGCCGCCTGGGCGAGGCCATGGTCGAGGCCGCCGGGCTGAACGGCGCCGAAGCCGCCAGGCTGGCCGCTAAGCCGCTGCGCGCCGAACTTCTGATCGCCGTGGTCGCGAGCCGTCGCGAAAGCGACACGGTGGCGGTCTGGGAACAGGACGCCGTCGCGGCCGGTGTCGCCCACATGCTGAGCCTTCTCCTCGCCGCCCAGGGCTGGGGCGTCATGTGGCGTTCCGGCGCCCTGGCCCGCACGCAGCCGGTGAACGAAACCCACGGCCTCGCGGCCTCGGAAGAATTGCTCGGCTGGCTGTACGTCGGGGGCATTCCGGCCGATGCAAAACCGGGCGTGCGCTCGCCGATCGATCCGACGGATTTTCTCAGCGCCCTCGAGGAAACCGTCACCGAGAGAACCACGATCTGAAGCGATGAGAGAACAGGGCCGGCCACGGGACTTGAACCCGTAACCCCCACTTTACAAGAGTGGTGCGCTACCAATTGCGCCAGGCCGGCATGAGGCGATTGACGCCTTGACTAATCATCCTAAATGACGAACCCGTGCTGTGCCGCCATCGAAGCGGGGCGACTACCCTGCCGGTGCCGGCTCGGGGGTCGGCGTCGAGGTGGAGTAGGTCGCGCCGGCCGCCTGTAGCACGAAGGCCGCGAACTCCCTCGGGTCGTCGAGTGCGCCGACGTACTGCTTTCCGTTGACGAGCACGGTGGGTGTGCCGGTGATGGCCTCGACCTCGGTGTTCGGCAACGGACCGGACAGAGCCCGGTCGGTGGATGCGATGACCCACGATTTGAAGGTCGTATCGTCAATGCACGCGTTGATCTGCGACACCCGGTCGCTCACGCCGGCGTCCTTCACGAGGCCCTTGATGGCCGCGTCGTCGTGACCGGCAGTGCCCTCCTTGGGCTGTTCCTGGAACAGGATGGCGTTGAAGTCGTAGAAGTTTGCGGGGGCGTAATTGGCCACACATGCGGCGGCGTTCGCAGCCCGAAGCGAGTATTTCGTGCCGGAGGACTTGTGGGTCAGGATCGAAACCGGGTGGATCTCCACGGTCGCGGCACCCGACGTGACCCATTGGCTGATCTGGTCACTGTTGGCGGCATCGAACTCGCTGCAGAACGGGCAGAGGTAGTCGGCGTAGACGCGAATGTCGGCGACCGTGCCGGTCGCATCCGGCTTGGACGGTATCGGCTTGGCCTCGGGCTGGAGCGCGGAGGTCGTGACCGGGGTCATCCCCTCGGAGATCAGCACGCCGTCACTGGCCATGTTCGCCGGACCGGGGCCGACCGGGGGAATCGAGTTGATGATGACCACGACGATGACCGCGGCAATGGCGACGCCGGCGACGGCGATTCCGCTGCGCAAGGCGACCCGGTAACGGCGGTCCTTCTTCTTCTGCTCCTCGCGGATCCGCTTGGCCTTGGTGCGCACCGCGTCACGTCGCTGATTCTTAGAGGGACGGCTGTCGCCCGATCCGCCAATAGTCATGAATGCTCGCTCCGAGTAGTTAGTGCAGAGGCAAGCCATTTGCGAATGCCTCCCAAATAGTAGGTCCCCTTTCTGGGAAACGTCCAGACGGGGCCTGTAGGCGGGCTCCGCCGCAGAATTCCCGCCGTCGCCGCGATCCCCCGACATGACATACTTAGAAAGTTGACCTGTGGCACATGACGTGTGGCAGGCGTAGTAACCCATCACAACGGATCGTCCGGCACGTACCTGCCGGTGAAGGAGTAATCAACCATGGCTTCAGTCACGTTCGACAAGGCGACCCGCCTGTATCCGGGTTCCTCTATTCCCGCCGTTGACAAGCTCGACCTGTCGGTTGCCGACGGCGAGTTTCTCGTGCTGGTCGGCCCGTCCGGCTGCGGCAAGTCCACGTCCCTGCGCATGCTCGCCGGCCTTGAAGAAGTCAACGACGGCAACATCTTCATCGGTGAGCGCAACGTGACGGATGTCCCGCCAAAAGACCGCGACATCGCCATGGTCTTCCAGAACTACGCTCTGTACCCCCACATGACGGTCGCCGAGAACATGGGCTTCGCGCTCAAGATCGCCGGCGTCAACAAGGATGAGCGCGCCGCCCGCGTTCTCGAGGCCGCCAAGCTGCTCGACCTCGAGCCGTACCTGAGCCGCAAGCCGAAAGCACTCTCCGGTGGCCAGCGTCAGCGCGTCGCCATGGGCCGTGCGATCGTGCGTCAGCCCCAGGTGTTCCTGATGGACGAGCCTCTGTCGAACCTCGACGCCAAGCTGCGCGTGCAGACCCGCACCCAGATCGCTTCGCTCCAGCGCCGCCTCGGCGTCACGACGGTCTACGTGACCCACGACCAGACCGAAGCCCTCACCATGGGCGATCGCATCGCGGTCCTCAAGGATGGCGTGCTCCAGCAGGTCGGCACGCCTCGCGACCTGTATTCGAAGCCGAACAACGTCTTCGTTGCCGGCTTCATCGGCAGCCCGGCCATGAACCTGTTCCTGGCCGACACCGTCGACGGTGGCGTCAAATTCGGCACCGCAACGATCCCCGTGCCCCGCGAGACCCTGGCCGGCTCCACCGGCAAGAAGGTCACGATCGGCGTTCGCCCCGAGGACATCCACCTGTCCACCACGCATGGCGAGGGCCTCGAAGTTGCCGTCGACCTGGTCGAGGAGCTCGGCGCCGACGGTTACCTCTACGGTCACTCCACGGTCGAGGGCAAGCGCACCGATATCGTCGCTCGCGTCGATGGCCGTTCGCACTCGTCCGCCGGCGACACCGTTTACCTCACCCCGACGCCGCACCACATGCACGTTTTCGACGCCGAGACCGGCCTGCGCCTCGGTGGAGCAGTCGCCGACTAGGCACCCGCTCCTCAACGAACGGCCGGATGGAGCATGCTCCGTTCGGCCGTTTTGTCGTTCCCCGACTGCGGAGCACACCGGTAAACTCGACGGATGAGCGGTTCACTCAACATCACATCGGCCACTGCCGATCCAGCCCTACTTGACCTTCCCTGGCACCTCCCGCTGGATGCCTGGCCGAACGAGAACATCGCAGCCCTGCCCAAAGGCATCTCCCGCCACCTTGTGCGCTTCGCTCATTTGAGCGGTCGTGTCGTCGCCATCAAGGAGACCACCAGCGAGATGGCCAAGCGCGAGTACGAGATGCTCCGTACCCTGCAGGGCCTGGAAATTCCCTGCGTCGAGCCGCTCGCCGTGATCACGAACCGCACCGATGACGACGCCGAGCCGCTGAATTCGGTGCTCGTCACCCGGCACCTCAAGTTCTCGCTCCCCTACCGCGCGCTCTACTCGCAGACCCTGCGGCCCGACACCGCCACCCGGCTGGTCGACGCCCTGGCCCTGCTGCTGGTACGCGTGCACATGGCCGGCCTCTTCTGGGGTGATGTGTCGTTGTCCAACACCCTCTTCCGCCGTGACGCCGGCGCGTTCGCCGCCTACCTGGTCGACGCCGAGACCGGGCAGCTATATCCAGGCGGGCTCTCCAACGGCCAGCGCGAGAACGACCTGGAGATCGCGCGCGTCAACATCGCCGGTGAGCTCATGGACCTCGAGGCCGGCGGTCGAGCGGCCGACGAGCTGGATCCCATTCGGGTCAGCAATGGGATCGTGGCCGCCTACCGGCTGCTCTGGAAAGAGCTCACCGGGTCGGAATCCTTCTCCAGCTCCGAACGCTGGCGCATCACGGAACGCGTCGAACGCCTCAACGACCTCGGGTTCGACATCGAGGAACTGGCCATCAAGACGGACAACACGGGTACGACCGTGCGCATCCAGCCGAAGGTCGTCGACGCCGGCCACCACCAGCGGCGCCTGCTGCGGCTGACCGGGCTCGACGCCGAGGAGAACCAGGCCCGGCGCTTGCTCAACGACCTCGACTCCTACCGGGTCTCCTACGGCGACCCGGAGGCCGACGAGGAGATGCTGGCGCACGAGTGGCTGGTGCGCGTCTTCGAACCCGTCATCCGGGCCATTCCCCGCGATCTCAAGGGCAAGCTGGAACCGGCCGAGGTCTTCCACCAGCTGCTCGACCACCGCTGGTTCATGGCCCAGAACCAGTCCAGGGACATCCCGCTGGCCGAAGCCGTCACCTCCTACGTCAAGGACGTGCTCCGGCACCGCCGCGACGAGGCCACCGTGATCGAGCCGGCCACCGGCGAGATCACGATCCCGATCGACGTGACCGACGATGAGACCGCCGCACTGGCGGACGCGGCCGAGTCGGCCGCCGACGACGCGGCCGACTGGCGCCTCAAGGTCTGATCCGGCCGGCGCTCCGCCTGGTCCGTGTACCCAGCCGAACCGTGAGAAAAGGCCGCCGATTGTGGGATTAAGGGGCTTTTCTCGCGGTTCGGCCTGCCTGGCGGGCGCCCGGCCGGCGGGTCGGGTTAAGAGGCTGCGGAGGCGGCTGCCGCCGTCGCGGCGGCTGCCTGCTTCGCGACCTTGGCGGCCTTGGCAGCCGCGCGCAGTCGGGAGACCTCGTACAGTGTCACGCCGGCCGCAATCCCCGCGTTGAGGGATTCGGTCGAGGCGCTGATCGGGATCGACACAATCGCGTCGCAGGTCTCGGTGACGAGGCGGGACAGCCCCTTGCCCTCGCTGCCGACCACGATCACGATGGGGCGCTCGGCGAAACCGATGCCGAGCTCGGGCAGCTGGGTGTCGCCATCACCGGCGAGGCCGATGACGAGCACGCCGCGCTCCTTGAGCGCCTTGAGCGACTGGGTCAGGTTGGTGGCCATGGCGACGGGAAGTCGGGCAGCGGCGCCGGCCGACGTCTTCCACGCCGACGCGGTCACGCCGACGGACCGACGCTGCGGCACGATCACGCCATGTCCGCCGAACGCGGCCGTCGAGCGGATGATGGCGCCGAGGTTGCGGGGGTCGGTGATGCCGTCGAGGGCGACGAAGAGCGGCTTGTGGCCGCGGCTGATCGTCAGTTCCAGCAGCTCGAGGGGCTGGGCGTACTCGTAGGACGGCACCTTGAGCGCGAGACCCTGGTGCACCGAGTCCCGGCCGGCCAGGCGGTCGAGCTCCGGGCGCATGACCTCGAGGACGGGGATGCCGCGGGTCGTCGCGAGGGTGAGGACCTCCTTCACCCGTTCATCCATTTCGATGCGCGTGGCGATGTACAGGGCCGTGGCGGGGATCTTCGCCCGCAGCGCTTCCAGTACGGAGTTGCGCCCGGTCACAACCTCATGCTCGTCGATCTGCTTGGCCCGGCGGGTGGACGCTCCGCCGCCGCCGGTGTTGCCGGTGGTGGCGCTGCGCGGCGCGCTCTTGGGACCCGCGGAACCGCGGCTGCGGCCGCCGCCGGCCGCGACGAAGCGGTCCTGGGCGAGCTTGCGTTTGCCGGCGGGGTGGTAGGGGCGGTCTTCCGCTTTGGGCGTGGGCTTCTTGCCCTCGAGCGCCTGGCGTCCCTGGCCGCCGGAACCGACCTGTGGTCCCCGGCTGCCCTTGCGCACGGCCCCGGTGCGGGACTTACGGTCTGTGTTCTTCATCAGTCAAAACTCCAATGGGCACCCGAGGGGGTGTCTTCGATGGTAATTCCGGCGGCGACGAGCTCGTCCCGGATACGGTCTGCGGCCGCATAGTCGCGGCCCTGCCTTGCGATTTCGCGATCGTCGAGCAGGCGCTCGACGAGGGCGGTGAGTGCGATCATGGCCGGTTCGTCCGTGGCCACGGACCAGCCCGGTGAGAGCGGGTTGATTCCGAGAACCTCACTCATGGCGAGCACGTGACCACGCGCGGCGGCGGCCGCGTGCAGATCTTCGGCGTCCAGCGCCGCGTTGCCGGTACGCACGGTGTCGTGCAACACGGCCAGAGCCTGAGGCACCGCCAGGTCGTCGTCCATGGCGGACGCAAATTCGTCCGGGACGATCTCGACGCCGGATCCGGCGAAGCGGGTGTCCGCCAGGCGGCGGTCGGCGCGGTCGAGGAAGCTCTCGATTCTTTCGAGGGCCGCTTCGGCCTCCACGAGGGAACCCTCGTGGTAGTCGATGGTGGAACGGTAGTGGGCCGCCCCCAGGTAGTAGCGCACGACGATGGCGCGCGCCTGGTCGAGCAGCTCCGCCGCGAAGACCGAGTTGCCCAGCGACTTGGACATCTTCTGTCCGTTCACGTTGACGAGACCGTTGTGCACCCAGTAGCTCGCGAAGCCGTCGCCGGCGGCGGCGGACTGGGCCAGCTCGTTCTCATGGTGCGGGAAGCGCAGGTCGAGCCCGCCGCCGTGGATGTCGAAGTGGGAGCCGAGGTAGCGGGACGCCATGGCCGAGCACTCGATGTGCCAGCCGGGACGGCCGGCTCCCCACGGAGACGGCCAGGAGGCGGACTCCGGTTCGTCGACTTTGCGACCCTTCCACAGGGCGAAGTCGCGTGGGTCATTCTTGCCACGCGGGTCGGCATCCGCTGCCGGTTCCATGTCGCCGCGCCGCTGGCGGGTGAGGTCACCATAGTCGGGCCAGCTCGCCGTGTCGAAGTAGACGTCGCTGGAGGCGTCATCGGCCGGGTAGGCGTGCCCGAGTTGGATCAGTCGGGTGATCAGGTCTTGCATCTGCTGGATGCTGGCGGTCGCCCTGGGTTCGTAGCTGGGGGCGAGGATGCCCAGCCGCTGGTATCCGGCGGTGAACTCCAGCTCGTAGCGGTAGGCGAGCGCCCACCACTGCTCGGTGCCCCCGACCGCGTGGGCCAGAATTTTGTCGTCGATGTCGGTGACGTTGCGCACGAAGGTGACATCGAAGCCGCGGTAGGTGAGCCAGCGGCGCAGCTGGTCGTAGACGAGGGCGCTGCGCAGGTGGCCGATGTGGGGCGAGGACTGCACGGTGGGTCCACAAACGTAAATACCCACCGCGCCGGGCGTGAGGGGTATGAAGTCGCGGAGGGCCTGGGCCCTGGAATCGTAGAGTCGCATGGTCACGCTTCCCAGCTTAGGTCAGGGTCTGCCGGGGGTTCGGGGAGAATGAGCGCCGTCGCGATGGCGGCGAGGCCCTCGCCGCGGCCAGTGAAGCCCAGGGCATCCGTCGTGGTCGCCGACACGGCGACCGGCGCCTTCAGCAGCGATCCGAGCAGCGCCTCCGCCTCGGCCCGGCGCGTGTTGAGTTTGGGCCGGTTGCCGATGATCTGCACCGTGACGTTGCCGACCCGGAATCCGGCGGCCGCCAGCAGGCGCAGGGTCTCGCCGAGGAACACGTCGCCATGGGCGCCGACGAGGCGCGGATCGGATGTGCCGAAGACACCACCGATATCGCCCAACCCGGCGGCGCAGAGCAGGGCGTCGCAGATGGCGTGCACGGCGGCATCGCCATCGCTGTGCCCGGACAGTCCGCGCTCCCCCGGCCAGTGCAGGCCGGCGAGCCACAGTTCGGAGTCGTCGTCGAAGGCGTGCACATCGAGCCCGGTGCCCACGCGGGGCGCGGTGTCGGTTCGGGGCGCGGACTGGGCCGGCACGCGCGCGCCGAGCAGGGCCTCGGCCCGGCCCAGGTCCCACAGGGTTGTGATCTTGAAGGCGAGCGGGTCCCCGGCGATCACGCTGACCGGGTAGCCGGCGGCGGCCACCACGCCCGCGTCATCGGTCGCCGCGAGCGACGAGCCGGCGGATGCCGCGGCGGCCGCGGCGGTGAGCATCTCCCTCGGGAAGCCCTGCGGGGTCTGCACGGCCGAGAGTGCGGCGCGGTCCACCGTGCCCAGGATCTCGCCGGCAGCGGAGATTTTCTTGATGGTGTCGACCACGGCCAGGCCGGGAACGATGCCGTGACCGGTTGACTGCACCGCGTCGACGACGGCGTCGCAGAGCGCGGCGGGCGTGAGGGCACGCGCGGCGTCGTGCACCAGGACGGTGCGCACGCCGGGGTGCAGCGCGGCCAGGCCGCGGTTCACCGACTCCTGTCGGGTGGCGCCGCCGGCCACCACGTCGACGGATGCTGCCCCGCCCGCCCTCGAGGCGACCCGGCGGGCGTGAGCCAGGTGGGTGGCGGGCGCGACGACGATGACCTGCACCGGGTCCCGCATCCCGAACACAGAGGCAAGCGCGCGTTCGAGCAGCGTGCGTCCGGCCAGCGAGACGAACGCCTTCGGCTCGGCGTGCCCGAGCCGACTGCCACTCCCGGCGGCGACGACGATGACTGCGACCTGGGGCGCAGGGGTTTCAGTCATATCTGGACGCTATCTGGTGAGGTCGGCGACGAATGGACGAGAGACGGTGAGTACGAGGTGGTGCGGGAGGTACTGCGGCAAAAGACCGCGTCGGTGCGGGCGTCGGAAGCACGAAATGCGAAAGGCGGCACCTCGCGGCGCCGCCCTCCATCGAAAGCAAGTCTGGTTACGTGGGTTCTGATTCTGCCGGTTCCGGCTATGCCGGTTAGGACGCCAGGACCTCGTCGAGGACCGTGGAGGCCTTCTCTTCGTCGGTCTTCTCCGCCAGGGCCAGCTCTGAAATAAGAATCTGACGGGCCTTGGCCAGCATCCGCTTCTCGCCGGCGGACAGGCCCCGGTCCTGGTCGCGGCGCCACAGGTCACGAACGACCTCCGACACCTTGATGACGTCGCCGGATGCGAGCTTTTCCAGGTTGGCCTTGTACCGGCGGGACCAGTTGGTGGGCTCTTCGGTGAAGGGAGCGCGCAGTACCTCGAACACCTTGTCGAGACCCTCTTGGCCGATCACGTCGCGAACGCCGACCAGGTCGACGTTCTCGGCGGGAACCTCAATGGTCAGATCGCCCTGGGTGACATTCAGCTTCAGGTACAGTTTCTCTTCACCCTTGACCATGCGCGTCTTCACCTCGGTGATCGTCGCAGCACCATGGTGGGGATAAACGACAGTTTCGCCAACCTCAAACAGCATATGTGTATCCCTTCAGCAACGTCGAGGATACCACAGCCGCCAGTGGTAAGGTGCGCCGCGCCCGGGCGCGCGCGGCTCAGCCCGACGGGAGCCGGTAGGCTGAAGGGGAAAGCTAAATTTGCAGCGTTTGGCCGTCAGGCGGAACGGTGATCTGTTGGAGGCGTTGTGAAAGCTCGTATCATCGTGTCCGTCGTTGTGGCGACCGGCATCCTTCTGGGGACCAGCGGTTGCAATCTCCTGGCACCGCAGTCGACGACCGCGAAATACGACGCGAGCGACGGAGTCAGCGGCAATGTCGGCGACCTCGCCATACGCAACGCCATGCTTCTGTCGGACGACGGCAACATCGCCAACCTCGTGGTCACCGTCGTCAACTCGGGCGATTCGGCACACAACCTGAACGTGCAATACGACGACGGCACCGAGAAGTTCACCCAGGAGGTGAACGTGGACGCGAACTCCAGCGTCACGTTCGGCACACCGGATGCCCCGACCGTCACCGTCGCGGCCGACGTCGCGCCGGGATCGCTGTTCCCCGTCTTCTTCCAGTACGGCAACGAGACCGGCGTCGAAGTTCTCGTCCCGGTGCTCGACGGCTCGCTCGAGGAGTACTCGACGCTGCTGCCGACCTCCGCCCCGTAGGGCGAGGCCGACCGGCCGCTCCGGATCGCGGCACGCATTCCCGCGCGGGCGCCCTCCGTCGCCCCCGGCCTCAGGCGTCGAAGCGGTAGCCCAGGCCGCGCACGGTGACCAGCATGGTCGGATCCGAGGGGGCGGCTTCGATCCGCGACCGGATCCGCTTGATGTGCACGTCCAGGGTCTTGGTATCCCCGAAGTAGTCGCTGCCCCAGACCCGGTCGATCAGCTGACCTCGAGTGAGCACCCGGCCGGCATTGCGGAGCAGGAACTCCAGCAGCTCGAATTCTTTCAGCGGCAGGTTCACGATCTCGCCGGACACTGTCACGGTGTGCCGCTCGGTGTCCATCCGCACTGTGCCCGCCGACAGCAGGCTCAGGTCCTCCCCGACCTCGTCGGTGCGGCGCCGGGAAACGGCACGGATGCGGGCGAGCAGTTCCCGGGTCGAATACGGCTTGGTGACGTAGTCGTCGGCGCCGAGCTCGAGCCCGACCACGATGTCCACCTCGGAGTCCTTGGCGGTCAGCATGATGATCGGCACTGACGACCGCGTGCGGATCTCCCGACACACCTCCGTGCCTGGGATGCCGGGGAGCATGAGGTCGAGCAGAATCAGGTCTGCACCGGTGCGGTCGAACTCGCTGATGGCGCTCGGACCGTCTTCGGCGACGGTGACCTCGTACCCCTCCCGCTCGAGCAGGAAGCTCAGCGGCTCACTGAGCGCGCTCTCGTCTTCGACTAGAAGGATGTGGGTCATGGGGTGTCTCCTATCGCCGCCGAAGCGGGGTGCGGCGCCTCCGGGAGGCGGATGGTGAAGGTCGAACCGCTGCCCGGCTGCGACCAGACGCGGATGTCGCCGCCGTGGATCTGAACGATGTGCTTGACGATCGCGAGGCCGAGCCCCGTACCGCCGGTGTGCCGCGAGCGGGCCTGGTCGACCCGGAAGAAGCGTTCGAAGATCCGATCAAGATCGGCTTCCTCGATGCCCACGCCCTGGTCGGTGACGCTGATCTCGACGACTCCGGCGTTCTTGCGCACCCCGACCCCGACGCGGGAACCCTCTGCTGAGTAGTTCACTGCATTGGCCACGAGATTGTGCACGGCCATCACGAGGAGCCGCTCGTCGCCGCTCACCTCAGCCCCCGATTTCTTGCCGAGGGCGATCGTGATCCGGTCCGCCTCCGCGGTTACCCGGCTCTGGTCCACCGCCGTGGCCACGATGACGTCGACGTTGACGATCTCGGGCTCGGTCAGGGAATCCTGCGCCTGTAGGCGGGACAATTCGATGATCTCCTGGGTCAGGCGGCTGAGGCGACCGGACTCAGTGGTGAGGCGGTTCGCGAAGCGGCGCACCTGCACCGGCTCGTCCGCCGCCTGGGTGAGCGCCTCGGCCAGCAGCCCCACGGCGGCGATGGGCGTCTTCAACTCATGGCTGATGTTGGCGACGAAGTCCCGGCGCACCTCGTCGAGCCGGAAGGCCTCGGTGCGGTCCTCCGCCAGCACCAGAACGTACCGTGTTCCCAGCCGGGCCAACCGCACCCGCACCCGCATGCTGGCATCACCGAAGGGCCCGCGGGAGAGGACCAGATGGTCCGAGATCGGCTCGCCGGAACGGCGCACCTGGCTGATCAGGTTCAGGAGCTCGGAGTGCACCAGCTGCCGGTTCCAGACCAGTCCCATCGACACCGCGGCCTGGGATGCCTTGATCACGTTGTTGGACGGGTCGACGACGGCACCGGCCGTCTCCAGCGCGTCGAGCACCTGGTCGATTCCGTCGGGGACGGCCGGGTTGACGACCTCGGCGGCGCGCCTACCGTGACGCTCGGCCACGTGCAGCAGCGTCATGAAACCGGCCCCGACAGTCAGGCCGAGGGCCAGCGCCAGAAGCACAAGCCCTGTCGATTCCATTCATCCAGAATACTGACGTTTATTCCGGGTGGGTGACAGGGCCGTCCCGGCGCGCAGGCTACTTTAGGTAGAGTTCAAGACCACGGCACCTGCCGTTAACCTCCCTCCCCCATGATTCTGTGGGGCCAGGTGGGTCTCACGCGTCTGCGTGTTACGCGCGCCCAGGAAGGACCACACACCATGCGTGAAGTATTCCAGCAGGAACTCGCCGAAGTGCAGGATCGCCTTGTCGAGATCTCCCGACTCGTGGCGATCTCCATCGACAAGGCGACGCGCGCCTTCAACGAGTCCGACGTCGGTCTGGCGGAAGAAGCGATTTCCGAAGACGAGAAGATCGACGAGCTGACCATCGAACTCGATGAGCTGGCCATCACGATCCTGGCCCGCCAGCAGCCGGTCGCACGCGACCTGCGCATCGTCGTCAGCGCCCTGCGCATCAGCGCGTCGCTCGAACGGATGGGCGATCTGTCCACGCACATCGCCCAGCTGGCCCGTTACCGGTTCCCCGACAAGGTCGTGCCGAAAAGCCTGCGCGCCACCTTCGCCGAGATGGGCACGCTCGTCACGGCAATCGCGCACATGCTCACCGCGCTTCTGACCAATGAGGACATGAAGCTGGCCGAAACCATCCGCAACGAAGACGACAAGGTCGACGCGCTGCACCTCAGCGTGTTCGACGCCGTGCTCGGGGCGACCTGGAAGGGCCAGGCGGCCGACACGGTCGACTCCACCCTCGCCAGCCGCTACCATGAGCGCTTCGCCGACCACGCGGTCTCGATCGCGAAGAAGGTGCAGTACCTCGGCACCGGCGCCTGGCAGCAGAACACGAACGCCTAGAGTCCAGGCGCTCCGGCGTCACCAGGAACGAGAAAGCCCCGGAAGCAGTCGCTTCCGGGGCTTTCTCGTTCCTGGTGGGTTGGACGCTACTTCTTGTTTCCCTGGGCCGCGACGGCGGCAGCACCGGCGGCGGCAGCCTCGGGGTCAAGGTAGCGGCCGGGGCCAAGCGGCATCATGTCCGCGCCGAGGCGGTAGACCAGCGGGATGCCGGTGGGGATGTTCAGCTCGGCGATGTCCGCGTCGCTGATGCCATCGAGGTGCTTGACCAGCGCGCGCAGCGAGTTGCCATGGGCGGTGACGAGAACCGTCTTGCCCGCACGCAGGTCGGGGGTGATGTCGGATTCCCAGTAGGGCAGCATCCGGTCGACGACGTCGCTGAGGCACTCGGTGCGGGGCAGGTCGTCGCCGAGCGCCGCGTAACGCGGGTCGTGCGCCTGAGACCAGCGGGACTCGTCGGCCAGCACGGGCGGCGGAACGTCGAAGGAGCGGCGCCACAGCTGGAACTGCTCGGGCCCGAACTTGGCGAGGGTCTCCGCCTTGTCGAGGCCCTGCAGTGCGCCGTAGTGGCGCTCGTTGAGCCGCCAGGAGCGCTTGACGTCGATCCACAGCCGGTCAACTTCTTCCAGAGCGATATTCGCGGTCTGGATGGCGCGGGTAAGTAATGAGGTGTGCAGGATGTCGGGCAGCAGGCCCGACTCGGCGAGAAGCTCGCCGGCGCGCTTGGCTTCGCCCGCGCCCTGCTCGCTCAGCCTGACATCCACCCAGCCGGTGAAAAGGTTTTCCTGGTTCCATAGGCTTTGGCCGTGACGGAGAAGGATGAGATTGTATGCATCTGACATGAGTCCAACTCTACCGACGTGGCGAGCGCGCCGGGGCTGGGTCGGCGGCCCGGGTCAGTGGCCGGGGTCAGTGACCGGCGTCAGTGGCCGGGCGTGCGGATGCCGAGCCGGGGCAGGCGCGGGATATCGGCCACCGAGCCCGCCGACTGAGGCACGATGACCTCCTGCGCGGCCGCGACGAGGATGTCCTGGGAGGCCACGTAAAGGGTGACCGTGGCGGGAACGGTGCGCTTCACCGTGGCGAGCGCGATCGGGCCCAGCTCGTAATGGATGGCGCTGGAGGTGATCCGGCCGATCCCGCGGTGCTCGGTGGTTCCGTCGGCCAGCTGCTTCACGGCCTGCACTTCGTCCCCGTGCACGGGGAGCACCGCGTCGGAGCCGTCCAGGTGCAGCAGCACCAGGCGGCGGGGCGGATGCCCGAGGTTGTGTACCTTGGCCACGGTCTCCTGGCCGCGGTAGCAGCCCTTGTTCAGGTGCACGGCGCTGCGCAGCCAGTCGAGTTCGTGCGGCAGGCTCTTCTCGTCGACCTCCGTGGCCCGGCGCGGGCGCCACGCCGCGATCCTGAGGGCCTCGACGGCGAGAAGGCCGGCCGCGGCGACCCCTCCGTTCCGCACGGCGTCGCGCAGAGCCGGCAGGGACGCGCGGGGGACGAGGGTCTCGGTCCAGTGCCACGCGGCGGCCGGGTGCGCCGGTCCAGGCGCGTACTGGTATCCGCCCGCGGAGACCTGGGTCCAGGGGTCGTGCCACACCAGAGGCACTCCGCTCGGCGCGGCCGGTGTGAGCGGCAACACCGACGGGTCACCCATCGACCCGATCACGGCGTAGGCGAGAGTGTGGTCGACGACCTGCACCCGCAGTGTGAAGCGCATCGTGTCGAGCCACGCGTGCAACCCGGGCAGTTGGGCTGCCTCGACCAGCAGCCAGGTCTCCACCCCGTCGTCGATGACCGCCATGGCGTATTCGACGTGGCCGTTCGGGTCGAGCAGGAGCGTCTCGGTGGACTCCCCCGGCGCCAGGCGGCGCAGCTCCTGGCTGGAGATGGAGTTGAGCCAGGTCAACCGGTCCGGTCCGGCGACGCTCAGCACGCCGTGGTGGGACAGGTCGACGACGGCTCCGCCGGCGAGGAGCCGGCGCTGCTCCGTGAGAGGTCCGCCGTAGTGCGCGGCCACGCCGGCGTCGATGCCCTCGGCCTGCACCGCGCCGTCGAGTTCGAGCAGCGGGGATCTGAGCGGCGAGGACGGGAGAGGGGACACGGGTGCATCGGTCATGGGAACTCTTTCCAACGGACGGTTCGGCGCCGGGGCGCCTGGATGTGACGCGCAGGGATGCCCGGTTTATTCGACGCGCTTGAGGCGGCCGGACGCGTGGGTGCGCAGGCTCTGACCTAAGGCGGCCATGTCCCAGGCCCAGAGCAGATGGCCGTCGACCAGACCATAGAGCCTCGTCGCCGCCGAGTAGGGTTTGGCACCCTGGGTGCGCATCACGGCATCCGTCGCCAGGTCGATGCGCGGACCCTTGACCTGGCCGAGGTAGATTTCCGCGACTCCGCCGGGGTGCACGATGGTCACGTCGATATCGAAGCCGTTGTCGGCGTTGCGGAGGGTTTCGACCGCCGCAGCGGTGACGAACGGATGCTCACCCACGGCCGGCAGCAGACCCGGACCGGGATCGCCGAGCCCTTGGGCACGGCTCAGCCGCCAGTACCCGGTTTCCGTCATCAGCGGCGTCGACTCACCGCCGTCGGAGTCGGGCGTCGGCTCGAGCCAGGTGTAGGAGCTGTAATTCAGGTGCGGCAGGCCGTCGTGGCTGAAGCTCAACCGGTGACCGAACTCCCGGCTGACGGACTCTTCGCCGATCTGATAGTCGATGATTCCCGAACCTTCCCACACCCCGAGGAGCCACGACAGCGGCACCAGTTCGGAGGGGAGCTGAGGGGGCAGCTCAAACATCGAGGGCTACCGCTGCCCCCGGTACAGCTTGAACAGAACCAAGCCGGACACCCAGGCGATCGACAGGCTCGCCAGCGCGAGCAGCCCCAGGAAGAAGATTTCGATAGCGAGAATAGACATACGTCTTACTCTAGCCCGCTCGCGCGCGATAACCCCTCGGCACGCCTTAGCAGAACCACACGAGCACGGGCTGACTCAGATCAGAGTCAGAGGAGCCCGGCGAGAGCGAAGATTCCGGTGGCGGCGGCGAGCACGGCCACGGCACCGACGAGGCTGGTCGTCACCCGGTCCACGTAACCTTCCTTGCGTCCGGTCGCGAGCTGTACGCTCAGGGTTCCGATCGTGCAGCCGGCGAAGGAGAGGCTCATCCAGATCAGATGCTGGCCGGGCAGGGACAGCCATCCGGCCAGCACGGCGCACGCGAACGCGAACAACCACACCACGACGACGCTCTTCCACTGCCAGCTCACCCTCTCATTCTGCCCTGCCCGGGACCCTTTCCGCGGCACGCTAGGATGGGGCGCACAATCCTTGGAGGGTGAGTGTGGCCCAGTTGTTGATCCTGACCTCGGCGGTCAACAGTGACGTTCTTCCCGCCCTCGCCCTGCTGTCACACGGCACGCGCACCATCCCCGCCCAGCCGGACCAGCTCGTGACGGCGCCCGACGCCGACCTCATGCTCGTCGATGCCCGCTCCAATCTGATGGCGGCCAAGTCGCTCTGCCAGATTCTGCGCACCACGGGAAACACCGTTCCGCTGCTGCTCGTGATCACGGAGGGCGGCCTGGCCGCGGTGAGCCCGGACTGGGGCGTCGACGACGTCATCCTCGAGACGGCCGGGCCGGCCGAGGTGGATGCGCGCATCCGCCTCGCCGTCGGGCGCGTGCCCCGCACGGAGGAATCCGCCACCATCCGCGCCGCCGGGGTCATCATCGACGAGGCCAGCTATTCCGCCAAGGTGCACGGCCGGCCGCTGGACCTCACCTACAAGGAATTCGAGCTCCTGCGCTTTCTCACCGCGCATCCGTCGCGGGTCTTCACCCGGGAACAGCTACTCAGCGAGGTCTGGGGCTACGACTACTTCGGCGGCACCCGCACGGTGGACGTGCACGTGCGGCGACTGCGGGCCAAGCTCGGCGACCAGGAATCCCTGATCGGCACCGTGCGCAACGTGGGCTACCGCTTCAATGTGCAGGAACAGGACGGCACCCGTGGCATTCATCCGGTTTGCGCCTGATCTGACGGATGCCGCCTTCGCGGCCGAGTTCCACCGGGTCAGCGCCACCGCTACCCAGGGCGACGGCTACGCGCCGTTCAACGAACAGTCCCTTTTTGACGTGGCCGCGGGGCACCGCGCCCCGTTCCTGGTCGTGGAGAAGGACGGGAACGTCGTCGTGGGTGCGGGCATCCTCGGCGCCGGCGAACTCGACCTCGTCGTCGACCCGGCCCGACGCCGGCACGGGTACGGCGCGGCCGCCCTGGCCGAAATCCTGGCCGACGCGCCCGGGGAGCTGACGATCTGGTCGCACGGCGACCACCCCGCTGCCCGGGCGCTCGCCGATCGGTTCGCTTTCACGGCCGAGCGCACCCTGCTGCAGCTGCGGCTGGACCTGTCGAAGGAGACAGCCGGCAGCGCGCCGGCCGAGCCCGGAGCCCCTGCCCGCACCGGCATCCGTGCCGCCGTCCAGATCGACGCGTTCCGGCCCGGGCCGGACGACGCGGAATGGGTGGCGCTGAACGCGCTGGTGTTCGCCGCGCACCCGGAGCAGGGGGCTCTGACCGCGAGCGATCTGGCCGCCCGCTGTGCCGAACCGTGGTTCTCGGCCGGTGATTTCCTGGTGGCCCGCGACGCCGGCACTGGCACCGGTCGGATGGTCGGCTACAACTGGTTGAAGATCGAGTCGGGCTCCCCGGTGGGCGAGATCTACGTCGTCGGCGTGCACCCGGATGCCGCCGGTCGCGGCGTCGGCCGCCGCCTCATGCTGGCCGGGCTCGACCGCCTCCGCGAACGCGGGTGCCGTACCGCGGACCTGTATGTGGAGGCCGACAGCGCCGCCGCGGTGGCCCTGTATCGTTCGCTCGGGTTCACCGAGCGAACGATCGATGTGCAGTACCGCCGCAGCCCGCGTTGACCAGTGTTCATCCAAGATCGTCGCATTCGCGCGGTCCGCAGTGTCAAGATGGTTGAATGGACGGCGATAACATTCAGACCGACTCGGGCCTGGGCAGCGACTTTGACGATGATTTCGATCCCCTGATCGGCGTGAACGATCCGGCGCTCCTCACCGAGCGCTACCTCGACCGGGAACTGAGCTGGCTGGCCTTCAACCAGCGGGTGCTCGAGCTCGCGGAGGACCCCGATCTCCCGGCTCTGGAACGGGCGAACTTCCTGGCCATCTTCGCCAGCAACCTCGACGAATTCTTCATGGTGCGGGTCGCCGGCCTGAAGCGCCGCATCCTCACCGGGCTGGCCGTGCCGACCAACATCGGGCGCGCCCCGCAGGACGCCCTCTCCGACATCTCCACCACGGCCCACGTTCTGCAGGCCCGGCACGCCCACGCCTTCCAGGACCTCGTCAGCCCGGCCCTCGCCGAAGCCGGGATCGACATCGTCAACTGGGACACCCTGGACGATGCCGACCGCCGTTCCCTGCGCGACTACTTCTCGAACCAGATCTTCCCGGTGCTGATGCCCCTCGCGGTCGACCCGGTGCATCCATTCCCCTACATCTCCGGGCTCTCGCTGAACCTCGCGGTCCGGGTTCGCAACTCCAAAACCGGCAAGCAGGAGTTCGCCCGGCTCAAGGTGCCCACCATGCTCCCCCGCTTCGTGCGCGTGGACCGACGCGAGAAGGCAGACAGCGTACGCTTCATCACGCTCGAGGACCTGATCGCGAACCATCTCGGAGATCTGTTCCCGGGCATGGACATCCTCGAGCACCACGTCTTCCGGGTCACCCGCAACGAAGACGTCGAGATCGAAGAGGACGAGACCGAGAATCTGATCAAGGCCCTCGAGAAGGAGCTGCTGCGCCGCCGGTTCGGCCCGCCCATCCGTCTCGAGATCACCGAAGACATGGACGAGGTCACCCTCGGCCTGCTCGTGCGCGAGCTGGACGTCACCGATCAGGAGGTGTACCGCCTGCCGGCCCCGCTCGACCTGGGCGGCCTGTTCGACCTGCGGATCGACCGCCCGGACCTGCGCTACATAAAGCACGTGCCGACGACGGCCGTTCAGCTGCTCGCCCCGGAACCGAACGCGGAACCGGACATCTTCAGCGCCATCTCGCGCCGGGACATCCTGCTGCACCACCCGTACGAGTCGTTCGCGACCAGCGTGCAAGCGTTCCTCGAGCAGGCCGCGGCCGACCCGGACGTGCTCGCCATCAAGCAGACCCTGTACCGTACCTCGGGCGACAGCCCCATCGTCGAGGCGCTGATCGCAGCCGCCGAGTCGGGCAAGCAGGTGCTCGCCCTGGTGGAGATCAAGGCCCGCTTCGACGAACAGGCCAACATCACCTGGGCCCGCAAGCTCGAGAAGGCCGGCGTGCACGTGGTCTACGGCCTCGTGGGCCTGAAGACGCACTGCAAACTCGCGCTCGTGGTGCGGAACGAAGACGGCGTTTTGCGCCACTACAGCCACATCGGCACCGGCAACTACAACCCCAAGACCAGCCGTCTCTACGAAGACCTCGGGCTCCTGACCGCGGACCCGCAGGTGGGCAAGGACCTCACCCGTCTGTTCAACGAACTCTCCGGCTACGCGATCGAGAAGAAGTTCAAGCGCCTGCTGGTGGCGCCGCTGCACCTGCGCCGCGCCCTGCTCAAGAGCATCGCGACGGAAACCGCGGCCGCCCAGGCCGGCAAGCCGTCGGGCATCCGGATCAAGGTGAACTCCATGGTCGACGAGGCCATCATCGACGCACTGTATCGGGCCAGCCAGGCGCGCGTGCCGATCGAGATCTGGGTGCGCGGCATCTGCAGCCTGAAGCCCGGGGTCCCCGGGATGAGCGAGACCATCAAGGTGCGCTCGATTCTCGGGCGATACCTGGAGCACTCCCGGATCTTCTCGTTCCACACCAACGGTGACCCGCAGGTCTACATCGGCAGCGCCGACATGATGCACCGCAACCTCGACCGCCGGGTCGAGGCGCTGGTGCGCCTCGTCGACCCTGACCACCTGACCGAAATCGACGCCCTCTTCACCCGGGCCATGGACGACCGAACCTCATCGTGGTGGCTGGACAGCTCGGGCGAATGGACGCGCCACCACCTGGACGGTTCCGGCCATCCGCTCGACGACATGCAGAACAGGCTCATGCAACAAATCTCCCTCCGCAAGCGCCCGGCGGGGCGCCGATGAGCGACCCTGCCATCTACGCTGCGGGCGCCGTCTGCTGGCGCCTGATCGACGGCAAGATCCACGTTCTCCTGATCCATCGCACCGTGTACGGCGACGTGACCATTCCCAAAGGGAAGGTCGACCCAGGCGAGACCCTGCCGCAGACGGCCGTGCGCGAGATCGGGGAGGAGACCGGCCTGGCCGTGGCCCTCGGCGTGCCACTGGGCATCTCCGCCTACTCGCTGCTCAACGGCCGCGAGAAGATCGTTCACTACTGGGCCGCAGAGATCACGCCCGCGGCCATCCAGCACTCGACCTTCGTGCCCAACGGCGAGGTCGCGGCGATCGAGTGGGTCACCATCAAGAAGGCCCGCACCTACCTCAGTTACACGCCCGACGTGGAGATCATCGACGCATTCGCCAAGCTCGTCGACACCGGTGTCACCCGCACCTTCGCCCTGATCGCGCTCCGCCACGGCAAGACCGTGCAGCCCGGCAACTGGGACGGCCCCGACTGCAGCCGGCCGCTGACCGAGCGCGGCGTCAAGCAGGCCGCCGCCATTGTGCCCACGATCACCGCCTGGCAGCCCCTGCGGATCGTGTCGAGCACGGCGACCCGCTGCGTGACCACCGTGGCCCCGCTCGCGGCGGCCACCGGCATCCAGATCAAGCGCACCGAACGCTACAGCCAGGACGCGTTCGAGCAGGGCCTGGCGGATGTCCGTTCCGGCATCGGCAAGCGGGTGCGGTCGCGAAAGACTGCTGTGATCTGTAGCCACGGGCCGGTTCTCCCCGAGATCCTGCACGAGATCGCCCTGGCCACCGGCACCACCCACGGTGCGTACATCTCCGACGCGGCGGCCCTCGAAACCGGGTCGTTCTCGGTGGTGCACCTCTCCGCCGACAATCCGAGCGCGGGAATCGTCGCGATCGAAACACACTCGCCTGCCCTCTGACCACGGTATTCGGTGAATGCCCCGCTGCTTCTTTCGGCCTGCCCCGCCGCGTTCACCTTCCGTTAACCTTTTCGCAGGGGTGTCGTTAACCAGGCGGAATATGGTCACGGTGAGGCCAGCACCGGCCTCGAACCTGCAGTCACTTGTTATGAAGTCAACCCTCGAAAGGGATATCTGTGAATTTCATGCGTTTTGGCCGACCCGCGGTCATCGCCGTCGTCGCCGCACTGGCACTGTCTTCCTGCGCCGCGAACGAGGGCGCTGCACCGGAGTCCGACTCCGCCAGCGCCCTCACCGGCACGATCAACGCCGGTGGCGCGTCCTCCCAGGGCTCAGCCCAGGAAGCCTGGATCTCAGCGTTCCAGACCGCGAACCCGGACGTCACCATCAACTACGACCCGTCCGGTTCCGGCGCAGGTCGGGAGGCGTTCATCGCCGGTGGCTCCGACTTCGCAGGCTCCGACTCCTACCTGAGCGACGACGAGCTCGCCGGCACCTTCGGTTCTTGCGCAGCGGACACCACCGCGGTCGACCTGCCCGTCTACATCTCCCCCATCGCCGTGATCTTCAACGTCGATGGGGTCGACGACCTCAACGTCGACGCCGACACGCTGGCCAAGATCTTCTCCGGCGCCATCACCACCTGGAACGATCCGGCCCTGGTCGCACTGAACGAGGGCGTCTCGCTCCCGTCGACCGCGATCACCGCCGTGCACCGCTCGGATGACTCGGGCACCACGAAGAACTTTGCGGACTACCTCGGCCAGAACGCCCCGGACGTGTGGACCGAGAAGGCTTCCGACACCTTCCCGTTCCAGACCGGTGAGGGTGCGCAGGGCACCTCGGGCGTCGTCGACGCCGTCACCAACGGCGTGGGCACGATCGGCTACGCCGACGCGTCGCGCGCCGGAGACCTCGGGGTCGCCAAGCTCAAGGTCGGCGACGAGTTCGTCGCGTACAGCGCCGAAGCCGCCGCCGCCGTCGTCGACGGTTCTCCTCTCGTCGAGGGCCGCGAAGCCAACGACCTCGCGTTCGACCTCAACCGCATGACCGACAACCCGGCCGAGTACCCGCTGGTCCTGGTCAGCTACGCGATCGTTTGCACCGAGTACGCCGACCCCGCCCAGGCTGAGCTCGTCAAGGCCTACGTCGGCTACATGGCCAGCGCCGAGGGCCAGGCCGAAGCGGTAGCATCCGCCGGCGCGGCATCGATGACGACCGAACTCCAGGACAAGGTCGCAGCGGTTCTCGAGACCATCAAGTAGCTCCTGTTTCGCCGTTCCTCAGCTGCCCGATCCGGGACTCGCATGGCTTGCGAGCACCGGGTCGGGCAGACTGGGGTTCGTGGCCTGTGACCTGAACCTCTCTTTCTTAGCTTTTGCCCCAACCCTCCCAGGGAGATACCCGGCATGACGACCGCAGTAGAGCGACCCTCGCTCAAGGCCAAGGAACGCCCCGGCGACCGCATCTTCGCCACGAGCACGATTGTGGCCGGCAGCCTCATCCTGGCAATTCTCGCCGCCGTAGCGGCCTTTCTGCTTGTGCAGAGCCTGCCGGCCTTCCTCGCCGACCCGGAGGAGTTCAAGGGCGACACCACCAACTTCTGGTCGTATGTCTGGCCGCTCGCGTTCGGCACACTCTGGGCGGCGTTCCTCGCGCTGATCATGGCCGTGCCCGTCGCCATCGGCATCGCGCTCTTCATCTCGCACTATGCCCCCCGCAAGCTCGCGCAGGGCCTGGGCTACCTGATCGACCTTCTCGCCGCCGTGCCCTCCGTCGTCTTCGGGCTGTGGGGCATCGGCGTGCTCGCGCCGCTCGTGCAGCCGTTCTACACGAACCTGGTCGAGTGGTTCGGCTGGATCCCCCTCTTTGCCGGCCCGGTTTCCGGCACCGGGCGCACGACGCTCACGGTCGCCATCGTGCTGGCTGTCATGGTCTTGCCGATCATCACGGCGTTGTCCCGGGAGATCTTCCTGCAGACCCCCGTGCTATACGAGGAGGCATCACTGGCCCTCGGCGCAACCCGCTGGGAAATGATCGCCATGGCCGTGCTGCCCTTCGGCCGTGCCGGGATCATCTCCGCCTCGATGCTCGGCCTCGGCCGGGCCCTGGGTGAAACCATGGCCGTCGCCATGGTGCTCTCACCGAGCCGGGACGTCATCTTCCAGCTCCTGACCTCGCAGAACCCCACCACAATCGCCGCGAACATCGCCCTCAACTTTCCGGAGGCGCACGGCGTCGGCGTCAATATTCTGCTCGCGACGGGTCTCATTCTCTTCGTCATCACGCTCGTGGTGAACATGATCGCCCGCGTCATCATCAACCGCCGCAAGGCATTCTCCGGAGCGAACTGATGAGCCTGACGACCACGACCACGACCTCGAACACGGCCGCGCCTCTGACGAACTCCCTCACCGCGGGCAAGCTTCCTCGGCACACCTCTCTGGCCGTGCTCCTGGCCAGCTGGCTGGTCACAGGCGCGTTCTTCTTCGTGGTGATGCTCTCCGGCGCTGCCGAGGGATTCAACATCGTCGGAACGCTCTTCTTCGGCACCGTCGTCTACTGCGTCGCCATCTACCTGCTCTCGTACTTCGTCGAGGGCGTGCGCAAGGCCAAGGACCGCCTGGTCACCGCCCTCGTGACCGTGGCCTTCGCGGTCGCCCTTCTGCCGCTCTTCTCGCTCGTCATAACCACCCTGGTCAACGGACTGCCGGCGTTCCTCACCCCGAGCTTTTTCACCCAATCCCAGCGCAACGTCGTGGGCGAGGGCGGCGGCGCCTTGCACGCCGTCATCGGCACGCTGCTGATCACCGGTGTGGCCACGCTCATTTCGGTGCCGATCGGCCTCCTGGCAGCGATCTACCTCACCGAGTACGGCCGAGGTCGGCTGGCTCGGGCGATCACGTTCTTCGTCGACGTCATGACCGGCATCCCGTCGATCGTCGCGGGACTCTTCGCGTTCGCCCTGTTCTCTCTTCTGTTCGACGACCCCGGCATCCGCTTCGGATTCGGCGGCGCCATCGCCCTCACAGTGTTGATGATCCCCGTCGTCGTTCGTTCGAGCGAGGAAATGCTCAAGCTTGTTCCCAACGAGCTTCGCGAGGCGGCGTACGCGCTCGGTGTGCCGAAATGGCTGACCATCGTCAAGGTCGTGCTGCCGACATCCCTCGCCGGGATCGTGACCGGGATCATGATCTCGATCTCCCGCGTGATCGGTGAGACGGCGCCGCTGCTGATCATCTCCGGGTTCACGGCCAGCATGAACTACGACCTGTTCAACGAGCGCATGATGACCCTGCCCGTGTTCGTCTACACCCAGTACGCCAACCAGGGCGCAGACACCCAGTCCTACCTCGACCGTGCCTGGGCCGGCGCCCTGACGCTCATCTTGATCGTGATGCTATTGAACCTGGGCGCGCGCGTCATCGCCAAGATCTTCTCCCCCAAGCTCGGCCGCTAGGCTCCACCTCCCGGCCTCGGCCGTCTGATCCAAAGGAATGCATGTCCAAGCGCATTGAAGTCAACGACCTCAACGTCTACTACAGCAAGTTTCTGGCTGTCGAAGACGTGTCGTTGGTGATCGAGCCTCGAACCGTGACGGCCCTGATCGGGCCCAGCGGATGCGGCAAGTCCACGTTCCTGCGCACGCTGAACCGCATGCACGAGGTCATCCCCGGGGCGTACGTCACGGGCGATGTACTCATCGACGGCAACAACCTCTATGGTCAGGGAGTCGACCCGGTGCTCGTGCGGCGCCAGGTGGGCATGGTGTTCCAGCGCCCGAACCCGTTCCCGACCATGTCGATCGGCGACAACGTACTGGCCGGCGTGAAGCTCAACAACCGCCGGATGGCCAAGTCCGACGCCGACGACCTGATCGAGAAGTCGCTGCAGGGCGCGAACCTCTGGAAAGAGGTCAAGGATCGCCTCGACAAGCCCGGCTCGAGCCTCTCCGGAGGGCAGCAGCAGCGCCTCTGCATCGCACGCGCGATCGCGGTGCACCCCGACGTCATCCTGATGGACGAGCCGTGCTCGGCCCTCGACCCGATCTCGACGCTGGCGATCGAGGACCTGATCGAGGAGATGAAGGCCGACTACACGATTGTGATCGTCACTCACAACATGCAGCAGGCATCCCGGGTCTCCGACCGCACCGGATTCTTCAACATCGCCGGCACCGGCAAGCCCGGCAAGCTGATCGAGTACGACGACACGACCACGATCTTTTCCAACCCGAGCGAGCAGGCCACCGAGGACTACGTCTCCGGCCGCTTCGGCTAAGCCCGGTTCCGTGCCTGGCGCGCGGACAGCAGTGCGCCCTCGCTCCGCGCCCCGAACGAATTCGACGGAGATTCTGCCCTGAACGCGCCGATTACGCGTGAAACGGCACGATTAGAGCAGAATCTCCGTCGAACTGGTTAGCAAGCGGGCTGCGGGGCGACGCGCTGCGGTGGGGCGTCAGACGGTGCGGGCGAGCAGGGCGGCGTTGAGGGTGCGGGTGCGCTCGGAGTCGACGGGCATTGGTCTGCCATCGAGTTCGGTCACGTGCACGGCCAGGCGCAGGCTGGAGAGCAGCCACACGGCATCCGCCGACCGTAGCTCGTCGACGCTCATGTCGCGGTATTCCGTGCGCTCCCCTGCCGCCCGAAGGTGCTCGAACGCGCTCTGTTGGGTGGTGCCGTGCAGGATTGCTCCGCTCGGCAGGGGAGAGACGTAGACGTCGCCCCTGCAGAGCATCACGGTCGAGGTGGGCCCCTCGAGCACGAAGCCGTCGTGGGTGAGGAAGATCGCGTCGTCGGCGCCGCGGCGGCGGGCCTCCCTGAGGGCGGCCATGTTGACCGCATAGCTGAGCGTCTTCGCGCCCATCAGGAGCCAGGGCGCCTGCTCTGCGACGCCGTGCGGGTAGCCGCGGTCCAGGGTGACCGCCCGGATGCCGTCCTCGCGGACGACGGCGAAGTCGGGCGCGGGGGTCGCGTGAAGCCAGGCCGTGGGTGCCGGGCCGGAGTCGACGCCGCGGCTGTAGACGAGTTTGAGCACAACTTCGCCCTCGTGCGGGACGCGATCGACCACGTGCGCGATCGCGGCCAGCCACTGAGCCGTGTTCGGCTCGGGCAGCTCACAGGTCGCGGCCGAGGTGCCCAGCCGGGCAAGGTGTGGGCCGACCGCCTGAGGGTGGCCGCCGACCACGCCAAGTGTCTCGAAGACGCCGTCGCCCCGCTGGGCGCTCAACTCCCCCACCCGCAACGCCGGGGCATCCGAGTCCACCTCGTGGAACGTGTCGTCGAATTCCGTCTGCGGCGCGTCGGCGGGAACCGGGTCGAGGAGCAGGGTGAAGGGCAGCGTCGTTCGCCGAACAGTCATTTGACGAGCATAGAGGATCGGGTCAGGAGCAGGTCAGGATCAGGTCGGGATCGACTCAGATCAAGCAGCTCAGGAGCTCTGGATGGCGAGGATCGGGTCGCTGGTGGGCTGCTCCGAGCCGCCCTTAGGCTCGACCGTGACGCCGATCGTGTCGCCGGCGGTGAGGCTGCCGTCGAGCACGCGCCAGACGGTGCCGGTGCCGGTGCCGGTGCCGGTGCCGGTGCCGGACGAGTCGAAGATTCCGGCGGGAACCGGGCCGGAGCCGCCGATGTACCAGAGCTGGTAGTCCCGGTCGGACGGCAAGTCCGGCAGGTCGTCGACCAGGAGCGCTGAGAGTCCGCTCTCTTCGGACCAGACCAGGGTGGCTTCCTGACCGTCGGCGGTGGTCGCCGACGCGCGCTGGATGTCAGCGGCCGCCGTGATTTGCACGAGACCGGCCGCCTGGTCCTGTTCGAATTGGTCGGACTCCAGGGACTGGCCGACGAAGGTGCCGCCCGCGAAGAGGGCGACGGCCGCGGCGGCCGCCGCGAGAACGCCGACGGGCCGCTGGAACCAGCGCAGGCGGGCGCGCTCGGAGGCGCTGCCCGCTGCAGTGGCGCCTCGGATCGGAGCGGGATCGACGCGCGGCGCGGGGGTGGCCGGTGCCGTCTGATCGGCCGGCAGGGGCGCGAGCTGCGGCGTGGCCGCAAGTTTGGCCATCAGGGAGGCCCTGAGTCCGGCCGAGGGCTGCACGGGGGTGGCGGCAAGGCCCAGCGCCACCGCGGTGTCACTCAGCTCGGCCGCCTCGATGCGGGCCGGCTCGGACGCCTTGAGGTGTTCCTCATAGACGGCGGCCTCTTCCGCGACCAGGGCGTGGAGGGCGTAGGCGCCGGCGAGCTCGCCCGGGTTCTGCCCGGCGGCGTTGCGGGTGTCGTCATTCCGGGTGTTGTCGCTCATGACGCCACTCCCAACTCGTCGCGCAGGCGGATCATGCCGTCGCGCAGCCTCGTTTTCACAGTTCCGAGAGGGATCTGCAACCGCTCGGCGACTTCACTCTGGCTGAGGCCGCCGTAGTAGGCGAGGCTGATCGCCTGGCGTTGCAGTTCCGTCAATCTGGACATCGCCTTTTCCACTCTTTCGTGCTCGATTCGTACTCCGACCGTTTCGGACACCTCGTCGTAGGCAACCGCAAGATCACGGATGCCGATTTTGATATCCCGGTCGCGGCTGGCCTGCGACGACCGAATTCGGTCGATCGCGCGGCGGTGCGCCATGGTCAGGATCCAGGTCGCCGCCCCGCCGCGCTGGGCCTCGTACCTCGTCGCCGTCTGCCAGATCTCCAGGAAGATCTCCTGCGTCACTTCCTCCGACTGCGAGGGGTCAACCAGAAGACGTCGAACGAGACCGAGAACACGCGAGGCCATCCGGTCATACAGCTCTCCAAATGCTCCTTCGTCTCCCTGCGCCACCCGGCCCAGCAATTCCTCATGGGAGACAGGAACAGTCCCCTCCCGGTTGACGTTGAATTCAGCACTCATGAGAACAAGCATCTCAGGTCTTGTCCACGTCCATGGTTCGGCGCGGAGACCGAATCGGATTGGTGTGTCACGCCAGGCAGAAAAGGAGTGAAGGCCGGACCGCAGAACGCCTCTCGGCGCGAGGCCGCTCACAGCGGCGAATATTGGAGCCCGGGGTTACTGCGGCCCGACCAGACTCTAGTGTAAACGACCCGGATGCGGATCGCGCACCCGGCGGGACGGCTCGCGGCCGATCAGTTAGACAGGTCAGTCCAGCGAGTCATTGCGCCAGAGCCGGGCGCAGGAGCCGAACTCCTGGGCGGTGGTGGAGAACCGGAGGGCGCGGGTGGTCAGTTCGGTGGACCGGAGCGGTTCGGTCGTCTCCAGGTCGTCCGCGACGCTGGTGCAGCCGACGGAGATGACGCGGCAGAACGCCGCCGCGCGGTCGAGTGCCACGGCGAAATCCCCGGTGAAGATCCCCCGCAGGATCTGGTCGGCCAGGACGATGATCTCCGCCGTGCCCGTGGGCACCGCGGCCCCGGCAATGACCGGGTCGATCGCCACCGTGACTTCGGTTCCGCGCTGGTAGAGGAACGCCGTGCCCTCGGGATCCTGGCGGATGAGCAACCGCACCAGGTAGATCCGCCAGAGCGCCCCGGGCAGGCTGCGCGGCGTTGCCCGCGACCAGAGTTCGGCCACCGCGTCGACGCCGTTCTCGTCGGTGTAGGTCACGAGCCGCTCGACGATGTCGGGGTCAGGGTCGCTGCGCACGCGGGCCAGAAGCGCGTGCGCGGTTTCATGCGCCACCCGGCTGATCAGTGCCGGGTCTTCGCCCCCCTGGAAGGACTCGAATTTGCTGCCGGAGAACTGGGTCGGCTTGTGGAAATTCTCGGCCATGGCATCCTCCTGGGCTCGGTTTCGTGTTCGCTGTGGGCACATCCGTCTCGTCTGCAGAAAACCCTCTCCCACGGTACCTAGAAAAACGGATCCGAAATCCCCTGTACATTATTAACCGCGGGCCTCTAGCTCAGTTGGTAGAGCAAAGGACTTTTAATCCTTGGGTCGTCGGTTCGAGCCCGACGGGGCCCACTCACAGGATCAGCGTCGGTGCAGACCCGGGTCTCGCGTGGGCCCAGCATCGACTCCGGACTCCCGGCGAGCACCCAGCGATGATTCGGGCGGCGTTCGGGTAGCTCCTCCATACTTCTCTGACATGGTGCCGGCATGCCCGATGCCGGCGACCTGAGAAGGAGGCCCCGTGGGCAGAGTGAATGAAGAAGTTGAAATCGAGACCGGGATCATCACCCGGTACCGGCGTCACCCCAACGGACGCGGACTGGTGTCCCCCAGCGCACGCGTGCACCCCGAGGCGTTCGTCTCCCGAACCGCCTACGTGGAGAGCGGCGCGCGGGTCGGGGCGGAGGCGTGGATCGGCCCCGGCAGTTGGATCGACCAGGACGCGGTCATCGGTTCTCACGTGTTCATCGGCCAGAACGTGCACGTCGGCGCGGACGCCGTCGTCGGCAGCGCAGCGCGGCTGGGCAGCTATGTGCGGATCGGTCGCGGGGCACGGCTCAGCCCCGGAGCGGTCGTCGAACGCGATCTGCGGGTTCCGGACAACGCCGTGATCGGCGCGGCCCCGCGCACGCGCCTGTCGCCCGGATCGGCACCCGCCGGTGTCGCCCACGCCGCCTAGGGGTGCGTCTACGGGTGCGTCTACGGGCGCGTCTACGGGCGCGTCCGCTACTCGGCGGTGAACGGGCTTGCGAGTTCTCGCTGCACCATCAGCGCCAACTCGCGCAACAGCACGAGGTCGATGGTTCCTGCCGCCCTCGGCTCCGAGTCGAACACGCAGAGGGCCCCGATGAGCTCCCCCGACGGCGACTCGATCGGGAATCCGGCGTAGAACCTGATCTTCGGCTCGCCCACCACGAGTGGATTGTCTCGGAAGCGGTCGTCGAGGAGGGCATCCGGTATCACCATAGCCGCGGTGCCCGTGATGGTTACCTCGCAGAACGAATTGGACCGCGGCGACTCGGCATCGGCCACGCAGATGCGGGCCTTATGCCACTGGCGATCGCCATCGATCACCGTGAGCGCCGCGGACTGGGTGCCGAACAGGGTGCGCGCCAGTGCCGCGATGCGGTCGAAGCGCTCCTCGGGCGGGGTGTCGACGATCCCGAGCTGGTCGACCGCGAGCTGGCGCCGCGCCTCCTTCGCCCTCGCCTGGTCGTCGGAGGGCACCGGTTCGGCGTCAGGGGTCGCGACCCGGTCGGCGCCGAGGAGCGGCGCCATCCGGGAGGCGAGAACGTCGGCCCAGTGCGCATACGTATCCGTGGACCGGTATCGGCCCGGCGGCGGCGTCGGCGCCGCACTGGACGGTACGAACGCGACCCCGTCGCTGCTGTCGGCGACGAGTCGTACCGTCACCCGGTTCAGGAGCCGGCCGTGGTGGTCCGCCAGATTTCCGAGCCTGGAATCGAACACCGGGATCGACCGGATGGGCTGGATTCCCGCCACGATGATGCGGGTGCTGCGGGGCGATGACGCCGTGAGGAACCGGAGCAGATTCGCCAGATCGCGCCGCCAGGCCCGGGCGGAGACCAAGTTCACGGCCTCGTTCACGCCCAGGACCAGCACGATCGCTTCGAAACGGGTGAGCCGCACCCCGGTCAGCTCGAGGAGGGCCGTGGCGACGGTCATGCGGGAATTCGCGATGAGGTCGACGTCGACCCCGCGGCCGGTCTGCGCGGACAGGGCGCGGGCGAGCGAGCCGGGCAGGGCCAGGTTGTGGCTCACGACCCCGCGGCCGACCGCCAGCCCCGAACCGAGGATGAGGATCCGGTCGGGATCAATGCCCGCGGAGTGCGCTTGCGGAGCATCCGTGGGCATGGGGACATCGCCGAAGCCGCGCTCGGACGCGGCGGCCCAGGTGCGCATGGCGGGAGCCAGCGCCCATCGTATGAGTTCCCGCACAGATGCCCCTTTGTTGCTAAGACACAAGGGTGTATCCAAGACCGAATTTCAAGTATCCCCCATTCGGGGCGAGGGTCCAGGGCCGCGTCACACCAGTGCCACAACGGCTTGGGCGAGCGCGAAAATGACCAGGCCGGCGAGCGCGCCCACCACGGTGCCGTTGATGCGGATGAACTGGAGGTCCTTTCCGATCTGCAGTTCGATCTTCTCGGCCGTCTCGGCCGCGTCCCACCGCGCGACGGTTTCGGTGATCACCTCGGCGATCTCGTGCCGGTACCGGCGCACGATGTAGCTTGCACTGTCGGCCAGCCACCGGTCGACGCGGGCGCCGAGGGCCGGGTCGGTCGACAGTCTCCCGCCGACCTCCATGACGGTCGAGCGGATGCCCGTGCGCAACCCGCTCGAGGGGTCGTTCAGCGCCGCCGTCAGGGAGACCTTCACGGCCTCCCAGGTTTTGCTCGCGAAATCGCGCAGCCGGGCGCTGTCGAGCAGTTCGAGCTTGAGCGCCTCCACCCGTTCGATCATCGCCGGCTCGTGCTGCAGGTCGTCGATCACCTCGACGAGGTAACGATCGATGGCCTGGCGGAGCGGATGCGCGGCATCCGCACGCGCGGTGGCCACGAAGGCGAGCACCTCCCGGTGCGCCTTGTCGTCGACCAGCTTGTCGACGAAACCGGGGAGCCAGGTCGGCAGGCGCTGGGACACGGCCCGCCCGAAGGCCTCCGGATGCTCCAACAGCCAGCCCTCGGCCCGTTCCAGCAGCAGGTCGACGGCGGCGTGCTGCTGCCCCGACTCGACCAGCCGCGCCCCCACGTGCCCGATTGTCGGACCCCACTCCGGCTTCAGCAGGTTCTCGCGGGCCACGGTTTCGATCAGCTCCTGGATCGCGTCGTCGCTGAGCAGGTTGAGCAGGCCGGCGCCCGCCACCGCGACCTCGTCGGTGAGCCGGCGCGCGTTCTCCTCCTGGGAGAGCCACGCGCCGAGCCGACGGGACGCGCCCAGCGATTCGAGCTTGCCACGGATGACCGCCTCGGAGAGGAAATTCGTCTCGACGAATTCACCCAGGCTGGCCCCGATCTCGTCCTTGCGGCTGGCGATGATGTTCGTGTGCGGAATGCGCAGGCCCAGCGGGTACCGGAACAGGGCCGTCACGGCGAACCAGTCCGCTATGGCGCCGACCATGCCGCCCTCGGCCGCGGCGCGCACGTACTGCAGCCACGGATAGCTCTCCTGCAGCGCGAACGAGGTGGCGAACACTACCGCCATCAGGAGGAGCAGGCCGATGGCGAGCCGCTTCATGCGGATCAGGGCCGTCAGGCGCACGGCGTCCGGCAGGCTCAGCGGCGGCCGGGCGGCGGCTGCCGCCCGTGCTGCACGTGGACCGGTCTCGGTCTGGTCTTTCTGCCTCATCTTCTCGGCCATCCTCCCAGACTGCCGGATCGGGGCCGGGGAGGGAAACCCGTCTTCCCTCGACCCCGGCGCGCTGCATACTCAGCAGTGGCAGTGTCCCTCTTCGACGGGCGTCGACGGCGGCACATCGAGCACCGGGCTGCGGTCGAAGAAGCCATCGGGCTTCAGCTTGAAACCAGCGGTGTCCACGGGCATGATCGGCCAGTCCTCGATGCGCGGATAGTGGGTGAGGCCGAACGTGTGCCAGAGCACGATGTCCTGGCCGTCGATGTCGCGGTCGGCTTCGATGTAGGCAGGCAGGCCGGCGCCGCCGCCTCGAACCTCAAGAGGATCACCGTCGAACTCGGGGGCAAGGCCCCCTTCATCATCACTGCGGACGCCGACATCGACGCGGCCGTCGGCGGCAACTTGGCGGGCGTCATGCTCAATTCCGGGCAGGTCTGCGCGGCCTACACGCGGTTCTATGTCAACAAGAAGCGCGAGGCCGAATTCGTCGAGAAAATGGCGGCCGGGGTCTCCGGCATGAAGCTTGGCGCCGGGATGGACCTCAGCACCCAGCTGGGTCCTCTGGTCTCTCAAAGACACCTCGACCACGTCGAACGGATGGTCACGGTCGGCCGTGCCGAGGGCGCGGAACTCGTGACCGGTGGCGCCCGGGCCGGCGAGGTCGGCTTCTTCTTCCAGCCGACGGTGTTCGCCGGTGTGCGCGACGACATGGCCATCGCGACCGACGAGGTCTTCGGGCCGGTGCTCTCGATCATGTCCTACGACGATGACGACGACCTGCAGGAGCTCATCAACCGGGCCAACGACACCGACTATGGGCTCGCCGCCACGGTCTGAACGAAGGACCTCGAGAAGGCACACCGCCTGGCCAACGGCATCCGTGCCGGTGCGATCTTCGTGAACATGCCACCGGTGCCGGATATGGCCGCGCCGTGGGGCGGGTTCGAGACCGGCGGCTGGGGCAACGAGATGGGTCCGGATTCGATCGACGCGTACACGCAGGTCAAGGGCGTGGGATGCACTACGGCAGCTAGCCGCACGGGTTTTTCGCGGCATCCGTTCGTTTTCACGCACTCGTCGACTCACTCACTCGTCGACTCACTCACTCGTCAACTCACTGAGGAGTAAACCCATGACGACCACTCGCAGTACCCCTCAGTCCGACTCCCAGACCACCCTACGCACGGGACGCCTCGGTGTGATCGGCATCGTCTTCTTCGTGGTCGCGGTGGCCGCACCGCTCGTGGGCATGACCGGTGCGGTCCCGGTCGCGATCGTTCTCGGTAACGGCGCGGCCGCCCCGGGCGCCTACCTCGTGGTGGGCGTCACCCTGCTGCTGTTCAGCGTCGGCTATGCCGCGATGAGCCAGCGCGTCACCAATGCCGGAGCCTTCTTCGCCTATATCGGCCGAGGCCTCGGCCACCAGCTCGGCAGCGCGTCGGCCTTCGTCTCGATCCTCGCCTACCTCACCATCCAGCTCGCGATCTACGGGTTCTTCGGCGGACTGCTCGGCGCCCAGGTCGGCCTGCTCCCTTGGTGGGCGTGGACGTCGGCGCCA
Source organism: Cryobacterium sp. TMT2-4 (assembly GCF_004402575.1). Classification (NCBI taxonomy): domain Bacteria; kingdom Bacillati; phylum Actinomycetota; class Actinomycetes; order Micrococcales; family Microbacteriaceae; genus Cryobacterium; species Cryobacterium sp. TMT2-4. The sequence goes on from NZ_SOGE01000029.1 coordinate 107,993, forward strand.
AGGTGCTCGGCGTGCTGATGCTGCTCGAACTCCTGGCACTGGTCGTCACCTCGGTCGCCATCCTGGCCGACGGCGGGCCGGAGGGCCTGAACTTCTGGGCCTCGTTCAACCCGGCCGCGATCCTCGCCGGCGGGCTGGCCGGCTCGGCGGGCATCGCGTTCGCCTTCGCGTTCGCGTCCTTCATCGGCTTCGAGGCCACCGCAATCTACGGCGAGGAATCCAAGGACCCGAAGACGGTGGTCCCCCGCGCCACCTACCTGGCGGTCGGAGTGATCACGGCGCTGTTCGCCCTGACGGCGTTCGCCATGGTCACGGGAATGGGTGCATCCTCGGTCGTCGAGAAGACCGTGGAGCTGTCGAGTCTCGACGGGGTTCCCCTGGCCGACCCGGCCGCGGTGCTCTTCTCCCTCGCGACCCAGTACGTGGCACCGTGGATGGCCACCGTGATGGGCGTCCTGGTGATCTCGAGCCTGTTCGCCGGACTGCTGGCCTTTCAGAACGCGGCCAGCCGGTACCTCTTCGCCCTCGGCCGCGGCGGCGCGCTGCCCGCGCCGCTCAGCCACGTCAACGGTCGCGGCGCCCCGAGCACCGCCTCCCTCGCCACGTCGGTCCTCACGGATCTCGTCATCGTCACCTTCGCCGTCTTCCGGCTCGACCCGGTGCTCAACATGTTCTACTGGTTCAGCGGTCTCGCCGTGGTGGCGATCGTGCTGATCGAGATCCTCGTCTGCATCGCGGTGATCGCGTTCTTCCGCCGCAATGCGGGCAGCGAGAACGTGGTCCAGCCCATCATCGCCCCGGTGCTGGCCACCATCGGTCTGATCCTCGGCGAGTACCTGCTGATGAGCCGCTTCGGGCTCCTCGCCGGCACGGTGGCCGAGGGCGTGGACCCGACGATGTCATCGTGGGGCCTGAGCCCGATCGGCTGGGTGCTCGTGTCCCTGCCCTTCGTGCTCCTGCTCGTCGGCTACCTGCACTCGCTCTGGTCGCACACCGAGAACGAGGCCCTGGTCAAGGACGTCCTTTCGTAGCCGGCAAGCCGTGAAACGGGGTGACCGCCGCGAGGCGGACACCCCGTCTCTCTGCCCGGCGGACCGTGATGGGCGCGGTGATGCCGGGTCAGAGGCGGAATCCCTGGTGGCGGATGCCCCAGCGCACAGACCAGGACTCCCCTGGTTCGACCCAGCGCAGCCCCGCGCCCGAATTGAAGGCATTCGCAGGGGCCGTCATCGGCTCGATCGCCACCGCCAGGCCCAGGAACGGGCCGCCCGGCCCCGGGAAGGGGAAGTTGCGCGGCGTGAAGACCTGAACGTTGCGGATGTTCCGGTCGCCCCAGATCGTGACGCTGCGGCCGTCAGGCGCGGTCACCGAGGCCACGCTGGCGGTGCCGGACTCCTCGCCGGTCACGTCGGACCGCACCTCGGGAGCCTCAGGCCCCACCCCGCCGAAGCCGTCGTCGAGATCGACGTCGCCCACCCGGCACCCCGTGCGCAGGTCGAACCTGGTGCCGACGACGGAAGATTCCCCGACGGGGTTTTGCCGGTCGTCGACGTCGATATGGGTGCGCGCCGCGATCGTGAGCACGAGGTCCTCGGTGGGAACGCCGCCGATCTTCGGGTACGGATGCGCGCCGAGCGCTACCGGGGCCGCGTCCCGGCCTACGTTCCGCACCGTGTGGGTGACCGCAAGACCGTTGTCGGTGAGCGCATACCGCACGGTCGTGTCGAGCAGGAACGGGTATCCGGCCTGCGGAAAGACCGTGGCGGCCAGAGTGACCGAACTCGGGCTGCGGTCGAGCATGCGATAGGGCGAATATCGAAGCAGGCCGTGGATCGCGTTTTGCTGTTCCGGCTCGGTGAGCGGCAGCCGCTGCACGACGCCCTGGTGCCGCCAGAGGCCGTCCCGGATGCGGTTGGGCCACGGCATCAGCACGATGCCGGCGCCCCACGGCGGGGTGGCCTCGGCCGCGAACGGCTCGACGAGGTCTATGCCGTCCACGGAATACAGCCGGAGGCCGGCGGCCACCTCGGTGACGATCGCCAGCGCAGGCCCACTCGGCGTGGCTACCCTCAACTCATACTGGAAACCCGTTGCAGCGCGCATAGTGTCAACCTACTCCGGCTGCAGAACGGTCAGGCCGGCCTCGCGGAGGGGCGCGAGCATGACCTCGTCGGCCGCGGCATCCGTCACCAGGGTGTCGAACGCGCGCAGCGGGCCGACCTGCCCGAGGTGCACCTGGCCGAGCTTGGAGGCGTCGGCCACGACGACCGCCCGGGTCGCGGCGGCCAGCATGAGCGTTTTGACCCCAGCCTCGGGGAGGTTGATGTTCGTGACCCCGTAGCCGGCATCGACGCCGTTGCAGCCGATGAAAGCCAAATCGGCGTGAACCTGGCTGAGCACCGTCCGTGCGAGTGGCTCGACCAGGGAGTGCTGCAGCGGGCGGAGCGAACCGCCCGTGACGATCACGGTGAACCGAGGGATGGCCGGCTCGAGGGCGAGGGCGATGCTGAGCCCGTTCGTGATGATGACGACGTCGGTCAGATCGGTGCGGGCCAGCAGCGCGTGGGCGATAGAGAGGGTGGTCGTGCCGACGTCGAGGAGGATGCTCTGCCCGCTCGTGACGAGGGCCGCGGCGAGCACGCCGATCTGCTGCTTGGGCAGCACGGATGACGCGAGGGCCTCCTCGAAGGAGAACTCCCGCAGCGGGCGGCCGCTGAGTGGCGCGGCCGGAACCGCCCCGCCGTGCACGCGCTGCACCGTCCCGGCGGACTCAAGCACGTCGAGGTCGGCCCGCGCCGTGACGCCGGACACTCCGAACGCCTCGCGCAACTCGCGCACTCGTACGAAACCGCGCTCCCCGACGAGGCGCTGGATCTGCTCCCGCCGCTGGTGGGCCGGGAGCGTGTCGCGGTCGCCGGGCCGGTCGCTCACGTCGATGAGGTCGGCCGTGGCGGTCGATGCGGTCGATTCGGTCGATTCGGTCGATTCGGTCGATTCGGTCGATTCGGTCGATTCGGTCGATTCGCGAGAAGCCATACCCAATCTTCACTTAGTTTACTTTGGTTATCAACTTGAAAGACCTGGTTTCACATGTGCAAATCAGATAACGTTGTTTTCGCCATGAACACACCAGACTTCGTAGCCGACACCGGCATCATCCGTCACCGCCACACCCTCGCCGATGGCCGGGACCTCATCTACTTCGATGACCCGCAGTCCAGCTTGCCACCGGATCGGGCGGCCGACCTGCGCGAACTCGACCCGCGCCCGGCCACCGCCCGGATGCGCCAGGACCCGCTCAGCGGCGAATGGGTCTCGATCGCCGCCGCCCGCCAGAACCGCGTGTTCCTGCCGCCCGCGCACTTGGACCCGCTCGCCCCGTCGACGCCGGGGAACCCGTCAGAGGTGCCCAGCAACTACGACGTGGCCGTGTTCGAGAACAAGTCGCCCTCGTTCGGGCCCCTCCTCACCGACGCCGACGCCCCCGCCGGGCTCGACGACCTGAACACCATCGGACTGAACCGCGTCCGCACCTCGGTCGGCCGCTGCGAGGTCGTCTGCTTCAGCCCCGAGAACGAGGGCTCGTTCGCGAGCCTGTCGGTCGTGCGCGCCCGCACGGTGATCGAGGCCTGGGCCGAGCGCACGTACGCCCTGTCACAGCTACCCGGCGTGGAACAGGTCTTCCCGTTTGAAAACTGCGGCGAGGCGATCGGCGTCACGCTGCACCACCCGCACGGCCAGATCTACTCCTACCCCTACGTCACGCCGCGCACCCAGCGCGTGATCGCCTCCCTCGACCAGTACGGACCAAACCTGTTCGCGGACATCCTCGCCAGCGAGCAGGCCGGGGGCCGGGTCATTCTGACCGGCGAGCACTGGACCGCCTTCGTGCCGTTCGCCGCGCGCTGGCCCATCGAGGTGCACATGCTGCCGCACCGGCACGTGCCCGACTTCGCGGCGACCAGCCTGGCTGAGCGCGATGAGCTCGCCGTGCTCTTCCGGCGGCTGTTGCGCGGCATCGATGCCCTCTACGACACCCCGACGCCGTACATCGCGGCCTGGCACCAGGCCCCGGTCTCGGTGCGCCGCGACGAGATCCGGCTGATGCTGCAGGTGACGAGTCCTCGCCGGGCCGCAGACAAGCTGAAGTTCCTGGCCGGGTCGGAGGCCGCCATGGGCGCCTGGATCGGAGACGTCACGCCCGAGCAGGCGGCCGACAACATTCGCCGCGCGGTCGAACGCTCCGCCGGGACGGACGCGACCGAAGCGGCGGCCGGCGCCGCGGCATCCGTTCCCGCTATCAGCACCAGACCCGAAGGGCAGGCCCACGCATGACCGATCTCATCCAGACCGTGACGGATGGCTTCACGAGCCGCTTCGACGCGGCCCCGGCCGGACTCTGGTCGGCCCCCGGCCGCGTCAACCTGATCGGCGAGCACACCGACTACAACGACGGGTTCGTGTTTCCCTTCGCGATCAACCGGCGCACGCTCGTCGGGCTCGGCCTGCGCGGCGACCGCCAGCTGCGGGTGGCGAGCTCGTTCGCCGCGGAAACGGTGGAGCTCTCCCTTGACGACCTGACTCCGGAGAACCTGGCCGGCTGGTCGGCGTACCCGCTCGGCGTGGCCTGGGCCCTCGGCCAGTTCGGCGCCGACCTGGCCACCCGGCCCGGATTTGACGTGTTCATCGACTCTGACGTGCCGATCGGGGCCGGACTGTCGTCCTCCGCCGCGATCGAGAGTGCGGTTGCCGTGGCCCTGAACGACCTCTGGCAGCTCGGACTCGACCGGCGCATGCTCGCCCGGGTGGGCCAGCTGGCCGAGAACCGGGCCGTCGGGGCTCCCACCGGCATCATGGACCAGTCCGCGTCCCTGCTGGGCGAGGCCGACTCCGCCGTCTTCCTGGACTGCCGCACCCTCGAGGCCGAGGTGATCCCGCTCGGCTTCGACGGGGCCGGCCTCGACCTGCTGATCATCGACACGCGGGTGAGCCACGCGCACTCGACCGGCGGGTATGCCTCGCGCCGGGCATCCTGCGAACTGGGTGCACGTATGCTGGGGGTCCGCTCCCTGCGCGACCTCACCGTGGACGACCTCGGCCGGGCCGCCGACGTGCTCGACGACGAGACGTTCCGCCGGGTGCGGCACGTGGTCACCGAGAACCAGCGCGTGCAGGACACCGTGCGCACCCTGCGCGAGCAGGGACCGACCGCGATCGGCGCCCTCCTGGACGCCTCGCACCTGTCAATGCGGGACGACTTCGAGATTTCCGTGCCTGAACTCGACCTCGCCGTGGAGACCGCGCGCGGCACCGGGGCGATCGGCGCCCGGATGACCGGCGGCGGCTTCGGCGGCTCCGCCATCGCCCTTACCCCGCGCGCCCTGATCCCCGCGGTTACGGCGGCGGTCACGGCCGCGTTCGCAGCCCGGGGCTTCGCGGCCCCGGACCTGTTCGTGGTGCGCGCGGCCGACGGGGCGGCGCGGGAGCAATAACACAGCGGGAACTCGCCCCACGTGGCTAATTCAGGAGAAGTCGTGCCGCCGCCCGTGCGCATCCGCAGACCTGTGCGGGTGCGAACGAGGTTCGGCGGGGATCTCCTGAGTTAGCCACGCACGCGACGGCCGAAACCGGTGCCCGGGGTCGAGGCGGCGCCCAGCGGCGGCGACGTGCCTAGCCCCTCGCGCCGGCGTTGAGTGTGATCGTGTCGAGGCCGCCGTCGACGACCCCCCAGTCGTCCAGAATCGCCTCGTAGGTGCCGTCGTCGACCAGCGACTGCAGCGCGGCCTGCACGGCCTCGGCCATCCCGGAATCCTTCTGCACGGCCATACCGTATGGTGCCGCCTCAAACGTCTCTCCCGCGGTCTGCAGCTTGCCCGTCAACTGTGCGATCCCGTAGAGGGTGACCGGGGAGTCGGCGCTGAAGGCGTCGGCCTGGCCCAGCGCGACGGCATTCGCCGCGGCATCCTGCGTGTCGAGGGGGATCTTCTGGATCGGCGGTTTGCCGGCGGCGACGCAGGCGTCACTCTTCGCCGGGATCTCGACGGTGTCCTGGTAGGTCGTGGACTGCACGGCGACCTTGAGTCCGCACGCATCGTCGGGGTCGACGGTCGTGCCCGCGGGCGAGGCCCACTGGATGCCTGCGAGGTAGTAGTTCACGAAATCGACTTGCTTTTCCCGCTCCGCCGTGTCGGTGAAGGACGACATGCCGACGTCGATCTTGCCGCCGACGACATTCGGGATGATGTTCTCGAATTTGGCCACCGTGTACTGGGCCTCGAGCCCGAGCTTGGCGGCGATCGCATCACTCAGGTCGATCGCCCAGCCGATCGGTTCACCGGCGTCGTTTTTGAACTCGTTCGGCGCGTAATTCGGGCTGGTGCCGAAGACGAGCTTGCCCGGGGTCGCGGTCGTTTCCGGGAGGAGCGCGGCGGCCTCCTCGTCGGTGGTCACCACCTCGGCCGCGGATCCCTCCGTGACGCCAGTCGTCGGAGTGGAGTTGTCCACGCAGGCGGTAAGCAGGAGGGCGGCCACGGCGGCCAGGGCCGGGAGAGCATGTCGAGCGCGCATTGAGCATCCTTTGTGAATTTTTCGCCATCGAAGTGATCAGAGGTGCAACTCTGCCGAGTCTATGTTCAGTGCCGGTCGCGCCCGGGACGTGCCGGGCATCCGTCGCCGTACGCCGCCGAACTGTGACTTTGCCCACCGGCGAGGGAGCCATTCTCCCGGCCCGGCGGTGCGCGAGTGGCGGAGATCAGGCCGTCGGGATCTAGGGCGAGACGGCGGTGGGCTCGCCGCCGGTGATTCGCACGAGTTCGTCGAACGTGGTCGGGAACACGGTGTGCGCGTGGCCCGCAGCCGCCCAGACGACCGGGAATTCGGCGAGGGCGACGTCGACCAGGGTGCGCAGTGGCGACGGATGTCCCAGCGGCGCGACCCCGCCGATCACCTGACCGGTGGCCTGCCTGACGACATCCTTCGAGGCACGTCCGATCGTGCCGCCCAGTCTGTCCCCCAGCCACGCCGCATCGACCCGGTGAGCCCCCGAGGTGAGCACGAGCAACGGCTCACCATCGAGGGTGAAGACGAGCGAATTCGCGATGGCGCCGCGCGAAATACCGAGCGCCTCCGCGGCGGCGGCGGCGGTTGTGGCCGCATCGTCGAACCAGCGAATTTCCGGGTCCAGGCCGTGGGCGCGGAGAGCCTCCCGAACCCGATCGACGGACGGATGCGCGGAATTGACCATGCCGAAATCCTAGAGCCTGCACGCGAGGCAGCCCGATAGGCTGACGCGTATGACTGCCGACAGCGCCGCCCGCATCATCACCCTGCCCGACCGACCCGGACCGGTCGTGGCCGAGACCGCCTACGTCGCCCCGGGCGCCGTGGTCGTCGGCAACGTCACCCTGGCCGAACACGCCAGCGTCTGGTACAACGCCGTGCTGCGCGCCGAGGCGGAACCCATCCGGATCGGCCCCGGCTCCAACCTGCAGGACAACGTCTCCTGCCACGTGGACCACGGATTCCCGCTGATCGTCGGCCGGAATGTGTCCGTCGGGCACGGGGCAGTGCTGCACGGCTGCACGGTCGAGGACGGCTCGCTGATCGGCATGATGGCGACGGTGCTGAACGGCGCCGTCGTCGGTTCCGGGTCCCTCGTCGCCGCCGGAGCTGTCGTGCTCGAGGGCACCGTCATCCCGCCCAGATCGCTGGTCGCCGGCGTTCCCGCCAAGGTGCGGCGGCCCCTGACGGATGAGGAGGTGGCCGGCCTCGGCCACAACGCAGCGGAGTATCTGCGTCACTGCGCCCTGCACGCCTCGGTGACGGCGCTGCCGCAGCGCTGAGCCGGTCTGCCTCACGGTCGCGGCGCGGGCTACGGCTCACGGCGCAGGGATTACCGTGCGCCGGCTTCCACAGCGTGCGCCGCGACGGCGGTACCACCGAGCCTCGCCCGCACGGCCACCTGCGCGAGCCCCGAGAGGCGACCGTTACGAGGCGACCGCCCGTGGCGCCCGACTACCTGCTGAGCGACAGCTCGGCTGCCTTCACCACGTTGCAGAGCAGCATGGCACGGGTCATCGGGCCGACGCCGCGCGGATTCGGGGACAGGAAGCCGGCGACGTTCGCGACACCCGGGTGCACGTCACCGGTCAGGGTGCCCTTGCCGGTGATCGGGTCGGTCACCCGGGTGATGCCCACGTCGAGCACGGCGGCGCCGGGCTTCACCCAGTCCGCCTGGATCAGGTGCGGCACGCCGACGGCGGCCACGACGATGTCGGCGCGCCGCACCTCGCCGGGCAGGTCTACCGTGCGGGAGTGCGTCAGGGTGACGGTGGCATCCAGACCCTTGCGGGTGAACAGCAGTCCGAGCGGGCGCCCGACGGTGAGGCCGCGCCCGACGACGACGACGCGCTGGCCGACGATCGGCACGTCGTAGCGGCGCAGCAGCTCGACGATGCCGGCCGGAGTGCAGGGCAGCGGCGAGTCCAGCTCGCCCTCGATGCCGAGCACCAAGCGGCCGAGGTTCGTCGGATGCAGGCCGTCGGCATCCTTCGACGGGTCGATCAGTTCGAGCATGGCGTTGTCGTTGTGGCCGACCGGCAGCGGCAGCTGAATAATGTAGCCGGTCACCTCGCGGGCGGAGTTCAGGTCGGCGATTGCGGCGCGCACATCGGCGCTGGTCGCCGACGCGGGCAGGTCGACCCGGATCGATTCAATGCCGACCTCGGCGCAGTCGCGGTGCTTGCCCGCGACATACGAGCGCGAGCCCGGGTCATCGCCGACCAGGAGCGTGCCGAGCCCGGGCACGATCCCGTGCGCGCGCAGCTCCGCGATCCGGTCGATGAGCTCGGTCTTGACCACGGAGGCGGTCGTGACTCCGTCGAGGGTTATTGCCGTCATTGTGGATCCATTCAGTCGGTCGTTCTGACGTTTGCAGGTGTGCAGGTGCCGAAGGCGCGTGCGAATTCGACGGGGATTTTGGGCAACACGCCGGTGACGGATGCCTTCAGCGGGCTTTCGCAGCAAAATCTCCGTCGAATTCGTTCACAGGCCGTACGCCAGGGTGCGGAGCCTGCGGCGTTGACACCCGGGTCGAGGGCGGCCGGGTGCGCGGCGGACGTTACTGCTGCAGACCGGGGTACAGCGGGAAGGCCTCGGTAAGCACCTTGACGCGGGCGCGGAGGCCCTCGATGTCGGCGTCGGGCTTGAGCGCCTCGGCGATGACGTCGGCGACGACCGTGAACTCCTCGTCGCCGAAGCCACGGGTGGCCAGGGCAGGGGTTCCGATGCGCAGGCCGCTGGTGACCATCGGCGGGCGCGGGTCGAACGGCACCGAGTTGCGGTTGACCGTGATGCCGACCGCGTGCAGGGCGTCCTCGGCCTGCTGGCCGTTGATCGGCGAGTTGCGGAGGTCCGCGAGCACGAGGTGCACGTCGGTGCCGCCGGTGAGCACGTCGACGCCGCCGGCGCGCGAGTCATCCGCCATCAGACGGTCGGCGAGGATGCTGGCACCGCGCAGGGTGCGCTCCTGACGTTCCTTGAACTCGGGCTCGGCCGCGAGCTTGAACGCGGTCGCCTTGGCGGCGATCACGTGCATCAGCGGGCCGCCCTGCTGGCCGGGGAACACGTTGGAGTTGAGCTTCTTCGCCAGCGCCATGTCGCGCGAGAGGATCAGACCGGAGCGGGGACCGGCGAGGGTCTTGTGCACGGTGGTGGACACGACATCCGCGTAGGGAACCGGCGACGGGTGCAGGCCGGCGGCGACGAGTCCGGCGAAGTGGGCCATGTCGACCCAGAGCAGGGCGCCGACCTCGTCGGCGATGCTGCGAAAGGCCTCGAAGTCGAGGTGGCGCGGGTAGGCGGACCAGCCGGCGATGATGACCTTGGGCTTGGTCTCGAGTGCCGTCTCGCGCACGACGTCCATGTCGACCAGGAAGGTGGTCGGGTCGACGCCGTAGGCGACGGGATTGTAGAGCTTGCCGGAGAAGTTGAGCTTCATGCCGTGGGTGAGATGGCCGCCGTGGGCAAGTTCCAGACCGAGGATGGTGTCGCCGGGCGTCGCGATGGCCGAGAGCACGGCGGCGTTCGCGGTGGCGCCGGAGTGCGGCTGCACGTTGGCGTACGCGGCGCCGAAGAGGGACTTGGCCCGGTCGATGGCGAGCTGTTCGGCGACGTCCACGTACTCGCAGCCGCCGTAGTAGCGGCGTCCCGGGTAACCCTCGGCGTACTTGTTGGTGAGCACGGAGCCCTGCGACTGCAGCACAGCGCGAGGCACGAAGTTCTCGCTGGCGATCATCTCGAGGTAGTCGCGCTGGCGTCCGAGCTCCTGCTCGAGAACGGCGGCGATCTCGGGGTCGACGACCTCAAGGGGCTCGTTGAATGTGGACCGCAGAACGGTGGATGGCACGGATTCGGGCACGGGGTCTCCTCAGACTTCTTGTTTAACGACGTGATGATCAATCGTCGTGGCCCAGGCGTGCGGTCACTAACCGTGTCAGTCGCTCCCCGATGGTGACCCATCTTTCGTGCTACGCCAGTCGCGACAGAGACGATCTTATCAGTCGGGCCGGGTACCGAGCTCATCGATTATGAGCACATCGACACGCACATGGTGGGTGTCATAGGCGGCCCGGCCCACCATGTGCGCTGCGACCGGGGCGGTCAACGCCTGGAACACGACGATGGCCATGACGAGGGTGACGGTGCCCACGGTAAAGTTGTTCAGAGCGACGTCGGCCGTGATCGCCATGAGGCCGAAGATCTGCGGTTTGGTGGCGGCGTGCAGCCGCGATAGTACGTCGGGGAAACGGATGACGCCGATTCCGGCCGCGAAGCACATCACGGCCCCGGCGAGCACCAGGACAGCCGAGATCACGTCGCGCAGTTCGTCGGTCATTCGGTATCCCGCACGGGCAGGAAGCGGGCGATGCTCAGCGAGCCGAGCACCGCGAAGAGGGCGAGGACCAGCAGCACCGGCAGCGTGTCGGTGTGCCGGTTGAATGCCATCTCCGCACCCATGGCGCAGATCACGGTCGCGACCAGGACATCCGAGGCGATCACCCGGTCCAGCACGGTCGGTCCCCGCACGATTCGATAGAGGGCGCACAGGGCACCGGCCCCGAACAGCACCCCGGCAATGACGGCAACGATGTGCATCAGGCGGTTCCTCCCCGCTTCAGTTTCTCATTCGCATGCTGGTCGCGTGCGCGCTGGTCTTTCTCACTCCGGTCCTCGCCGCTCACCCGGTGGAGCCGTTCCACGTCTTCCCGGGACCCGAGGGCCATCACGATCCGGCGCTCCTCAGCCAGCACGCCGTTCCGGAACCGCTCCACCTGTTCCGGATGCGCCACGTTCAGCACGTGCAGATAGAGGGTGGACTGCACCCGGTCCACATCGACCACGATCGCCCCGGGAACGATGGACGTCGACACCCCGGTCAGCGTCAGGATGAAGTCGCTGCGGGTGCGCAGGTGCACCGCCACGATCGCGTTGCTGGGTGTGTAGCGCGGGGAGAGCGCGAGGACTGCCACCTGCAGCGAGCCCCGGACGATGTCGAACCCGAGCCGGATCAGGTAGAGCACGGTGTACCACGGGTTAAGGCGCAAACCCAGCTCCACGGCCGGCAGGTAGAAGCCCACGGAGACGAGGGTGGCCAGCAGCGTGCCGGTGAGCAGGTTGAGCCAGGAGAACGAGCCCCAGAGCAGCATCCACAGCAGCACGAGCCCCAGGAACAGCGGCGCCTGGTTGGCGATGGCGACGAGGCGCTGCTTCGGGGTGCTCATGGCGTGCCGTTCGGGAAGACGGCGTCGATGTACGTGGCCGGGTTCTCGATGTTGGCCGCCGCACGGGTGGTGAACGCGAACACCGGCCCGGCGAACACGGTGAGTGAGACGGTCAGCAGCAGCAGCGCCGTCGTCGCGCCGGTCATCAGCGGCGAGATGGTGCGCGTCGTGACCGTGCCCTCGTCGTCCGGGTCGTCCAGGAGCGCATCGAGCATCGGCGACTCGTAGTCCTCGACCTCGCCGGCCCCCCGCCAGAACGCGATGTTCCAGACGCGGGCCAGGGCGTAGAGCGTGAGCAGCGAGGTGGCGGCGCCGGCGCCCATCAGGATGTAGGTCACCGGTTCGGCGATGTCCGCGCCGGCCTGGAAGAGGGCGATCTTGCCGAGGAAGCCCGAGAACGGCGGGATGCCGCCGAGGTTGAGCGCCCCAACGAAGAACAGGAAGGCCACGAACGGCGCCGCCGTCAACAGTCCGCCGAGCCGGGCCAGCGAGGTGGTGCCGCCCACCCGCTCGATCAGCCCCGCGCAGAGGAAGAGGGTCGTCTGCACCGTGATGTGGTGCACGACGTAGAAGATGGTGGCCGCGATCGCCAGCGGCGTGCCCATCGCGATGCCGAAGATCATGTAGCCGATGTGGCTCACCAGCGTGAACGACAGCAGCCGCTTGATGTCCGCCTGCGCGAGCGCCCCGAGGATGCCCACGATCAGGGTCAGCAACGCCACCACCATCAGCGGCACCGACAGCGGGCTCTCGGGGAAGAGCAGGGTCTGAGCGCGGATGATCGCGTAGATTCCGACCTTCGTGAGCAGCCCCGCGAACACCGCAGTGACCGGCGCCGGGGCCGTGGGATAGGAGTCGGGCAACCAGAACGACAGCGGAAACACTGCGGCCTTCACGCAGAAGGCCAGCAGGAGCAGCAGGTTGAGGATCAGCTGCACGTCCGGCGGGAGGTCCGCCACCCGCTCGGCGATGAGCGCCATGGTGACGGTGCCCGTGGCCCCATAGATCAGGGCGATCGCGCTGAGGAACAGGATGGAGGAGACCAGGCTCACCACGATGTAGGTGACACCGACACGGATGCGCGCACCCGTTCCGCCGAGCGTCAACAGCACGTAACTAGCCGAGAGCAGCATCTCGAAACCAACGTAGAGGTTGAACAGGTCCCCCGCGATGAACGCGTTGAACAGCCCGGCCGCCAGCACGAGATAGGTGGGATGGAAGATCGAAACCGGGGTTTCCCGGTCTCCGTCCACGATGCCCTGCCCCACGGCGAACAGGAGCACGCCGAGCAGCATCAGCGCGGAGACCAGAAGCATGATCGCCGAGAGCCGGTCGACGACGAGCACGATGCCCCACGGCGCATCCCAGCCGCCCACGTGCACGACGGCGGGGCCGGTCTGATCGACCTGCACCAGCAGGACCGCGCCGATAAACGCCACCAGCGTCAGGGCGATCACACTGACCACGATCTGCTGGGGGCGACGGCGGCCGAGGGCGAGGGTCAGAGCGCTTCCGAGCAGCGGGATGGTGACGACCAGAGGCACGAGGAGATTCATAGCTTCATCCCCTTGTCCGGCGCGTTGGCAGGGGCACCGAGCTCGCTCTCGCGCTCGCTCGCGTCGAGGTCTTCCTGGCTGGCTGCCTCGTCCTCGGTGACCGAGCGGAAGGACTCCTCCGTGCTTGCCACGGTCTCGGCCGCATGCTCGTCGGTGACCGTGTCACCCTCGTCGCCCAGCCGGGCCAGCCACCAGGACCGGTAGATCAGCGCGAGGATGAGCGCCGTGATGCCGAAGTTGATCACGATGGCGGTGAGCATGAGCACCTGGGGCACCGGGTCGACCATCGCAGCGTCGGCGGCCGTGCCGGTGACGATGGGCGCGTTGCCGGGGCGGCCGCTCATGATGAAGATCAGCAGGTTCGTGGCGTTGCCCACCAGCAGGAATCCGATCAGCACCCGGGTGAGACTGCGCTCCAGCATCACGTAGACGCCGGCGGCGTACAGGACCGCCATCACGATCACGAGAGTGAGGGAGGCGCTCATCCGGCTACCACCGCGCCCTGCTCGGACTGCGGGTGCGGCTCGGTCTCGCCGGCTTCCTGCTGTCGATCGACTTCGCTGCCGAGGCTGCGCAGGATGTCCAACACGAGACCGACCACGACCAGGTACACGCCGATGTCGAAGATGGTGGACGTGCCGAAAGAAAGGGGGCCGAGCACGGGTACCGTGGTTTCGAAGTAGGCGGATTCAAGCGGGATGCCGCTGAAGAAGAGCGAGACCACGGCCATCCCGACCGCCAGCACGATGCCGAGCCCGAGGATCTTGCCCGGATCGACGGGTACCGCCTCGCCCAGCTCGTAGCGGCCTCCCGCGAGGTAGCGGGAGACGAGCGCCAGCCCGGCGATCAGGCCACCGGCGAAGCCGCCGCCGGGCGCGTTGTGGCCGGCGATGAGCAGGTAGACGGAGACGATCATGGCCGGGTAGAACAGCAGCCGCACGAGCACCTCGAGCATGATCGACCGGTCCTTCTCGGCAACCGTACGGCCGGCCAGGAGCCAGGACTGGCGAGTGACCGCATGCCCCTCGGAGGACGCGGCCGGGTCGGCGACGACCTTGCGACGGTGCGGCAGCGACCGGCGTTTGCGGGAATCGCGCAGCCGGGGCACGACCGCGTTGCGGCCCGAGACGAAGAGGAGGCTGGCGACGCCGGTGGCCACCACGATCAGCACGGAGATCTCACCCATCGTGTCCCAGGCACGGATGTCCACGAGCATCACGTTCACGATGTTGCGTCCGTGCCCCTCCTCGACCGCGAGGCGCGGAAGCTCCGCCGCGATGCTTGGGGCCTCCCGTGCACCGAGCGCGATCACGCCGATGGTGCCCATCACGGCGCCCACCAGCACGCCGATCAGCACGCGCCGCCGCCGGTGCATCGGCCGGTTGTGCTGAGCGATCTTCTGCGGCAGCCGGCGCAGCACCAGCACGAAGACGACGATGGTCATCGTCTCGACCAGGGCCTGCGTCAGGGCCAGGTCGGGAGCGCCGTGGAAGGCGAAGAACGCGACGAGGCCGTAGCCCGTGACGCCGGCCAGCAGCACGGCAGTGATGCGCTCACCGACGCGAGCCGCCATCACCGCCGCGACGCCCATGATGAGGGCGATCACGACCTGGCCCGGGTAGTCCCAGAGCACGACCTCCTCAGGCCAGCTGCGGTTGACGAAGGCCGCGAAGCCCAGGGCCAGCACGAAGACGACGAGGATGGTGGACAGGTACTGCGGCAACCCGCCCTGCTGGGCGAAGTGGGTGATGCGCGCCGCGGCCCGGTCGATGCCGCGCACGGTGGAGCCGTAGCCCTGACCGGCGTCGATGTAGGCCGGCACCGTGCCCTGCAGCCGGGCCACGCCCGGCCGCTTCCAGAACAGCACGGCACCGAGCAGGAGAACAACGGCACTCAGGGCGAGCGCCGGTTCGAAGCCGTGCCAGAGCGCGAGGTGGTAGTCGCCGCCGCCGGGAACGGTGTCGGCGTAGGAGGCCAGCACCGGGTCGAGCAGGAAGACGAGGGGGCCGAGCAGGAGGGTGGCCACGGCGAGCAGTCCCGGCGCCAGCTGGAAGTCCCAGCGGGCGGGGTGCAGGGCGGTGTCTGCGAGGCTGACCCGGGTGCCGAAGGCACCCCAGAAGAAGCGGGCGCTGTAGGCGACCGTCAGCACGGAGCCGACCACGGTGCCGACCAGGGCCACCCAGCCCCATCCGTCGCCGGCCAGGCCTGCCTCGAGGAATGCCGTGAACACGGACTCCTTGGCGACAAAGCCGAGCAGCGGCGGGATACCGGCCATAGATGCGACCGATAGCAGGGCGATCACGGCCAGCACGGGCGCGTTGCGCCCCACGCCGGAGAGCTGTCGCCAGTCGCGGGTGCCGGCCCGGTGGTCGATGATGCCGACGGTCAGGAACAGCGCCGACTTGAAGAGGGCGTGGGCGAGGAGCAATGCCACCCCGGCGAGCGCGGCGTCCCGGGTGCCGAAGCCGACGACGACCATCAGGAACCCGAGCTGGCTGACCGTGCCGTAGGCGAGCACCAGCTTGAGGTCGTACTGGCGCAGCGAACGCCACGCGCCGACCAGCATGGTGACGACGCCGAGGGTGACGAGCACCGGCATCCAGCCCGGCGTGTCGGCATAGCCAGGGGCGAGGCGCGCCACCAGGTAGATGCCGGCCTTGACCATCGCGGCCGCGTGCAGGTAGGCGCTCACCGGGGTGGGCGCCGCCA
Source organism: Cryobacterium sp. TMT2-4 (assembly GCF_004402575.1). NCBI lineage: Bacteria > Bacillati > Actinomycetota > Actinomycetes > Micrococcales > Microbacteriaceae > Cryobacterium > Cryobacterium sp. TMT2-4. Next base: position 124,038 of record NZ_SOGE01000029.1, read on the forward strand.
TCGCGGCCGGCAGCCAGAAGTGGAAGGGCACGAGCGCGGACTTAGACAGCGCGCCGACCAGGATGAGCAGCACCGACCAGGTGGTAGCCGGGCCGGTGACGGGGTCGGCGACGATCGCTGCGAGCGACGTGGTTCCGGCCTCCACCGCGAGGATGACGACCCCGATCAGCATGATCAACCCGCCGAAGGTGGTCACCAGCAACGCCTGCAGGGCGGCGCCGCGGCTCGCCCGTTTGAACGTGTAATGCCCGATCAAAATGTAGGAGAGCACGCTCGTGATCTCCCAGAAGATGAACATGACGACGATGTCGTCGGATGTCACCAGGCCGTACATCGCGCCGGCGAACGCCAGCAGGACCGCGGCGAAGCGCCCGAGCGCCGGCTCGTCGGCGCTGAAGTAGCGGGCGCAGTAGACCAGCACGAGCGCGCCGACCCCGGTCACGACGAGGGCGAGCAGCCAGGCGAGGGTGTCGACGCGGAACGAGAGCGAGATACCCAACGCGGGAATCCACGGGACGCTCTCGGTGATCGCTCCGCCGGTCGACACGGCCCGGGTCTGGGTGAGGGTATAGCCGAAGACGGTCGCGGGGAGCAATGCGATGACGTAGAAAACACGCAGCGAGAGCCACCGCGTGAGGATCGGGGTGAGCGCGGACAGGGCAGCAAACGTCAGGAGGATTGTCGCCATGCGGCCTCCCGGCTCTCGTGAAGTCAGAATGTCGGATTCAGTCTACCGGAGGCCGTGGACGCCGGCCCCGTGCGCGGGCGGCTAGGGTTGGGCAAAACCGGATCTATCGGAAGAGCCCCATGACGCGTGCAAGCCGGGGACCACAACTCCCCCTTAAACCTGACCATCCCGAGTACCACGGTCGTGGCGTGGAGACGCCGTTCGAGCACATCTCGGACGCCCTCAATGTGCACGAGGATGAGGGGCTGCACAAGGGCCTCAAGGCCCGCCAGGTGCAGATGATCGCCATCGGCGGGGCCATTGGCACCGGCCTGTTCCTCGGGGCAGGCGGACGCCTGGCCATCGCCGGGCCCTCCCTCGTTTTCGTGTACGCGATCTGCGGTTTCTTTGCGTTCCTGATCCTGCGCGCGCTCGGCGAACTCGTGCTGCACCGCCCCTCGTCGGGCTCGTTCGTCTCCTACGCCCGCGAGTTCTTCGGCGAGAAGACGGCGTTCGTCACCGGTTGGCTGTACTGGCTGAACTGGGTGATGACCGCCATCGTCGACGTCACGGCCGTGGCGCTGTACATGAACTTCTTCGCGAAGTACTGGGCACCCTTCGGTGATGTGCCGCAGTGGCTGTACGCGCTCGCCGCCCTCGCCGTCGTGCTCTCCCTGAACCTTCTGTCAGTGAGCGTGTTCGGCGAACTCGAGTTCTGGTTCGCGCTGATCAAGGTGCTCGCCATCGTGGCCTTCCTGCTGGTCGGCACCTGGATGGTCATTTTCGGCACGCCGATCCCCGGCCAGGAGACGGGCTTCAGCCTGATCGGGGACAACGGGGGCTGGCTGCCGAACGGGCTGATCGCATCCGTTCTCGTGGTGCAGGGCGTCATCTTCGCCTACGCCTCGATCGAGCTGGTCGGCACGACCGCCGGGGAGACCCAGAACCCGGAGAAGGTGATGCCGAAGGCGATCAACACCGTCATCATCCGCATCGCCGTCTTCTACGTGGGCTCGATCCTGCTGCTCTCCCTGCTGCTGCCCTACACCGCGTACAAGGCCGGCGAGAGCCCGTTCGTGACGTTCTTCGGCACGATCGGCGTCGGCGGCGTCGACGTGATCATGAACCTGGTTGTGCTCACCGCGGCCCTGTCCTCGCTCAACGCGGGCCTGTACTCGACCGGGCGCATCCTGCGGTCGATGGCGCTGGCGGGATCGGCGCCGCGCTTCGCCGGCAAGGTGAGCCGCACGGGTGTGCCGTTCGGCGGCATCCTGCTCACCGGCGTGGTCACCCTGCTGGGCGTCGCCCTGAACGCCGTCGTGCCCGACAAGGCCTTCGAGATCGTGCTGAACATGGCCGCCATCGGCATCATCAGCGCTTGGGGCATGATCGTGCTCTGCCAGCTGCGCCTGCACGCCTGGTCCAAGCTCGGCATCCTGCGGCGACCGGCGTTCCGGATGTTCGGAGCACCGTATACGGGGTACGCCAGCCTGGCCTTCCTCGTCGCCGTGCTCGTGCTGATGGCCTTCGACTGGCCGGTCGGCACGCTCACGATCAGCTCGCTCGTGATCATCATCCCGCTGCTGATCGTGGGCTGGTACGCCTGCCGCGGCCGCATTCTCGAGATCGCGAGCGCCCGCGAGGGGTTCACCGGCCAGGTGCCGATCCTTCCCAGCCGCCCGCTGTCGGACCAGCTGCGGGGCGCCGACCGGAAGGACACCGACCGCGAGGAGTAGCCGCCACGCCACCGATCGCCGATTCCCCCATGCGTGGAGCCGGGGCGGCTAGCATGGCCGATTGATCACTGCGCGGCAGATTGCCTCGCGATTTACGGAGAACTCTATGACCACCGAATCGGTGTGGCTGCCACCCCGCTCGCTCGCCCTCCTGATCGAGGAACTCGCTGTGCTGGGCAGCGACCCCGCCCCGAACGCGGCCACGTCCGAGCGAATCCGGGAGCTGCGCACGACCCTCCGCCAGGCCGAGGCCTCGGTCAAACCGGACGACGGCCTGGTCGAGCCCGGGATGAGGATCACCGCGATGCTCTCCGGCGACACCCGGGCGACCGTGTTCCTCCTTGGCGAGCGTGAACTTGTCTCCCTCGACCCTGAGGTGAAGGTAGACGTGTACTCCCCCTCGTCACCGATCGGCCAGGCCATCATCGGAACCCACGTCGGCGACACCGTCGCGTACACGACGCCGACCAACGTCAGCATTCAGATCGAGATCCTCGCAGCGGTCCCGTACACCGGCGGCCGGTGAACCGACACGATTGAGGGGTGCGGATGCTTCCGCGCCCCGCAATCGTGTCGTCTCAGCCGTTTCAGGTCGACACGCCGCCGGTCAGGCCGCCCGGCGGCGCACGACGACGTCGCTGACGATCACCAGCACGAAGGCCAGCACCAGGATTCCGACGTAGACCAGCGGCACGGCCTGCATTCCGGCCGAGCCGAGCAGCGCGGCGCCGAGAAGGGCGCCACCGCCGATCCCGGCGTTGAACGCGGTCGTGTAGATGGCGCTGGCGGTGTCACGGATGCGGAGCGAGGCCGTACGCAGCAGCCGCGTCTGCAGCAGCGGCGGCAGCATGCCGAAGGCCAGACCCCAGAGCACGAAGGCGGTGATGGCAACCGGCAGCGTCGCCGCGAAGAGGGCCAGCACGGTCACGCTCAGCGCCGACACGGCGATGCCGATGACGAGCCCGAGCTGCGGCCGGGGGCCGAAGACCGTGCCGGAGAGCACCAGGCCGACCGCGCCGGCAATCCCATAGGCGAACAGGAGCGGGGCGACCGCGCCGGAGTCCACGCCCATCTCGTCGATCAGGAATGGGGCGATGTACGTGTAGAACGTGTAATGCCCGACCATGGTCAGGCCGGTGATCACGGAAAGCAGGATCACGGCGCGCATGGTCGGGTCGCGACGCGGTTCAGCGATAGCAGTGGCGGCATGTGCGGCGGCAGCCCCCGCGTTGCCGGCCGCGGTCGGATCGCTTGCCGTGGCATCCGTCACGCGAGCACCATAGTGCGACACCGGCGGCAGGAACCGCCAGACGACGACCGCGCCGATCAGCATGAGGGCGGCGAGGGCCAGGAACGACAGCCGCCAGCCGAGCAGGTGCCCGGCGGCGGTGGCGATGGGCACCCCGAACACGAAGGCAAGCGTGCCGCCCGAGACGGTGATGGCCACGGCACGGCCGATCTGTTCCCGCGGCACGAGGTGCGCGGCGTAGGCGCCGACGACGGCCCAGAACAGGCCGTGGGCCATTCCGCCGATGATGCGCCCGCCCACCATGAAGGCGTAGTTGGGGGCGATGGCGGTGAGCACATTGCTGATCGCCAGCACCACGAGCACGAGCACAATCAGGCCGTGCCGCGGCAGGCGGCGGGTGAGGTGGGCGAGCGAGGTGCTCGTGAGCACCACGGTGAACGCGAACCAGGAAACGAGCAGGCCGACCTGTCCCTCGGTGACCCCGAGCGCCCGGCTCATGTCGGGTAGAAGGCCCGTCGGAAGCATCTCGGAGGTGACGGAGAGGAAGACGGCGGCGGCCAGGGTGAGCAGGCCCACCCAGGGGAAGGGTCGGGCGGCGGCCGCGATGCTCTCCGGCGCGTGCGGCGCTTCCGGCGCTTCCAGCGAGGGCAGGTCGATGGGTGCGGTGAATGACATGGCTCTGTGGCTCACAGACGGGAACAGGGGCAGCGCGGGTGTGCCGCGGGCCGGTCCGGATCGACTGCGCGCCGACGTGCGCGCCCGGGGCCGGCATGCTGCGCCGACCGCTTTCCAGCCTAGCCGACGGGCCGAGTGTGCGGCAGGGGGCCGGTAACCTAGTCCGATGACCTCTTCCCTCGCACCGCACCCGCGCCACCATTGGGTGATCACTCTCGTCTGCGTCGACCAGCCGGGTATCGTGCACGCGGTCAGCGGCGCGATCGTGCGGGCGCGCGGCAACATCACCGAGAGCCAGCAGTTCACCAGCGCCGACACCGGCCGGTTCTTCATGCGGCTGCAGGTGGAATCCGCGGCGAGCCAGGCTGATCTCGAGGACGAGCTCGCCCCGGTCGTGCGCAGATACGCCATGGAATCCGTCATCGACGTCGTCGGGCGTCCCAAGCGCACCCTGATCCTGGCCTCGACCGCCGGAAACTGCGTCAACGACATGCTCTTCCGCCAGCGCGGGGGCCAGCTGCCTATCGAGGTTCCGCTGGTGCTGAGCAACCACGGCACGCTGCGCGACCTGGTCGGCTTCTACGGGGTGCCGTTCGAGTCGCGTCCGGTGACGGATGCCGCCGGCAAGGCGGCCTTCGAGGCTCGCGTCGTCGATGCCATCACCGAGTGCGACATCGAGCTCGTGGTGCTCGCCCGGTATATGCAGATCCTCTCCCCCGCACTCTGCACGCTGCTGGAAGGCCGCGCCATCAACATCCACCACTCCTTCCTGCCCGGGTTCAAGGGCGCCAACCCCTACAAGCAGGCGCACGCCCGCGGGGTGAAATTGATCGGGGCGACGGCCCACTTCGTCACGGGCGACCTCGACGAGGGTCCGATCATCGAGCAGAACGTCGTGCGGGTGGACCACTCGCGCAGCCCGGCCGAACTCGTCGCCATCGGACAGGACGAGGAGAGCCGCACCCTGACCCAGGCGGTCACCTGGTTCGCCGAGCACCGGGTCCTGCTCGACGGCGCCCGCACCATCATCTTCAGGTAGCCTCCCGCCTCTCGGTAGGATGGGGCGAGTGACCGATACGAGCGCGACGACCAGTACCAGCCCCAACGACATCGTGCGCTTCCTGCTCGAATTGTTCGCGTTCATCAGCCTGGGCATCTGGGGCTTCACCGCGTGGCCGCTGCCGTGGCCGGGCATGCTCATGGGCATCCTGGCCCCTGCCTTCGCCATTGTGCTCTGGGCGCTGTTCCGCTCGCCCAAGGCGGTCTTCCGCCTCGACCCGTTCGGCAAGGCCATCGTCGAGATCAGCGTCTTCGGGGCCGCCGCGCTGGCCTGGTGGGACCTCGGCCTGCCGCTGGTCGCCGTGATCTTCGCCCTGGTGGCCACGGTCAGCGGCGTCATCTCGGGCCGCGCAGAACTGCACTGAGGGCGGCGGCCGCCGCACAGTCAGGCTGCCTTGGCTCGAACGGCGCCGGAAAGACGACGACCATCCGGTTGCTGTTGGGCATGCCGTGGCCGACGTCCGGGCAGGCGCCGATGCCCGAGGCACCATTGACCTCCTGGTCTCCAACCCGCTCGGGCGCTGCCAGTTGCTCCTGGCGCAGTTCGCCGCCCTCCCGCTGGGCACCATCCTGCTTGCTGAGGGGACCGGAGTCTCCATGGTCGTGCTCGGCGCCGTGGCCGAGATGAGGTTCCCGAAGGATAACGTGGCAACCGCGATGCTGCACCGGGAACTGCTCGGGAAGAGTCGGTGCGCTGGCGCTGGCGGCCGCATCGGGCAGAACCGTGCAGAACCGTGCAGAACCGGGTTGAGCCCGGTTGAGCCGGGTTGAGCCGGGAGGATCCCGGCCCCAAGGTTCCCCTGACGCCGGCCGAGCTTGTCAGACCAGGTGACGAACCCTCCCAAGGTTCCCCCGACGCTGGTCGAGCTTGTCAAGACCGGCGACCGGTCCTCCGGAGGTTCCCGCGACGCTGATCGAGCCTGTCGAGACCAAAAGCCAGACTCCCGCCCTACAGCCCTGTCCTCTTGCTCTGCAACACAATACGCGTCTGCTCCGGGTCGACTTCCGCCGGTGGACGCAGCCAGTACTGGCTTTTGGTGCGGGTTATCTTCCAGTGCTGATTATGCAGCAGCAAATGGTGCGGGTGGCACAGCAGCACTCCGTTGGCGAGGTCGGTGTACCCATTGTCCGTAAGCCACTCACTGATGTGGTGGGCCTCGCTCCAGGCCGGTGATCGGTCGCAGCCGACCCAAAGGCACCCGCCGTCACGCACTGCCATCGCGGCGCGCTGTGCCTCGGTGAAGAGTCGTTCGTCACGGCCGACGTTGATGATCTGACCGTCTTCGTCGAATTTGATGCCACGGGTGCCGGTGTCGCAGAGCAACCGGTCGATGGTGTCCTGCGAGATCGGGACGGGGTTGCCCTCGATCTGCCCGTGCGCGGCGGGTTCGGCCGCCTGATCCGGCCCGGCCTGCCCGGTCTGCCCGGCCTGCACAGTCTGCCCCGTCTTGAGCGCCTTTTCGGTCACGATCACGCGCACCGAGGGGCGTCGTCCGCCGAACACGCGGCCGGGGTCGGCCTCGCCGGCGATCGTGAGCAGCTGCACGAGCGAGTCCGCGTTGATCTGCTCGTTGCTGCGCGGGTCGTCCTGCATCTTCTCGGCCCAGGCGGCCCGCTCCTTATCGACGAATCGCACCCCGCCGCGGCGCGGGCCGGTGATGGAGTCAAAGGTCGAAAGCACGACTTCCCGTCTTCGGGGGCGAAGAGGCCGTTCAGGCGCACGTTCCCGTGCTGAGCCGGTAGACCTTCAGGTAGCGGTCGTCGTGGGCCTGCTTCTCCCGGGCGGCGATGCCGGCCTCGTCAAGGTGGTTACGCATCCGTCTTGCGCGTTTGAAGACATCGTCGGCGTTCAACGTTGACACCTCGGCCAGCAGGGACTCCAGCGCCGCTCCGAGCTTCTCGGCGGTGACAGCGGCGTCGATCTGGCCGAGGCCGGCGCGGATCGACTCGGCCGCGTCGACCGAGAGCGTGCCGGCGGTGACGGCCCGGGCGATCGGCGCGTGCCACGGCACCTTCGCGACGAATTCGGCAACCTCGGCGGCATCCGTGTCGGGCGACGAGAGCGCCTCCTCGACCAGCTTCTCGGCCGCCTCGGTGTCGGCCATCATCGTGCCGACTGCGACCAGTTTGTAGGCGTCACCCTTGGACGAGCCTGTCCAGTTCTGGATCAGGGCTTCCGGGGACAAGTACCCCTGCTGCGCCGCCAACCCCGAATGGCCGAGCTCCGGCCGCGAACGGTCAGCAATGGTTGCGGCCATCAACGCGGCATAGGTGTCGAGCAGACGGCGGGCGCATGCGATTCGCTTCTGGCCGGCCAGCGCCCCGGCGTCGGGAAGGGCTGCGAGGTCGGCGCGCGAGGAACGCAACAGCGCGACGGCGTCGGCCGCCTGCCTGAGGTCTTCTGCGAGGTTCGTCATGTTACGAGGATACCTCGTTGCGCACATGAAGTCGAGTCTCTGTCACTATTTATTGGTGACAGTTTCGTAGCTGTATTCGACCTCTCTCGGGGCGGGACTACGCCGGGCGGGCCTGCCGCGGCATCCGCAGCGCGTAGACAGAGGTCGCGAAGAACAGCAAGGCGCCGACGCCGAAGGCTACCGGATAGGAGGCGCTGTCAACGAGAAACCCGGCCGCGAGCGGGCCGACGATGGCACCCAGGTCGGAGAACATCGAGAAGACCGACACGGGTCGACCGCCACCGGCGCCGGCCGCGTCGCCGACGGATGCGGCCGGGGCGGTGCCCATGAACGCCGAGGCCACGCCGTAGAGGCAAAGCAGGGCCGTGAGCACGATGATGTTCGGCGCGAACGGGACCGCGAGGATGGTGACCCCGGCAACCAGGAACGCTCCGATGATGGCCGGGCGACGGCCCACAGTGTCGACGAACCGCGCGGCCGGCGCGAGTGCCACCGTCTGGGCGACGGCCGCGAAGGCGAAGGCGATGCCGGTCCAGGCGGTCGGACCCCGCAGCACCTCGACGACCAGCACGGGGATCAGGGCGTTGCGCACGCCGAACGAGTTCCAGCCGGTGGAGAAGTTAGCGATGCACGCCGCGCGGAACCGGGTGTCCCGCAGCACCGTTCGGAACGGGATGCGCTCGGGCGCCGGGCCGGCCGCGGCGACCCCACCCCGCACCGGGCGCAGCAGCACGAGCCCGAGGATGCCGGCAACGGCGAGCGTCGCGGCGTAGAAGAAGAACGGCGCGGTGAGCGAGATCGTGGCGAGGAGCCCGCCGAGCGCGGGGCCGGCCATCCCGCCGAGCAGGAACCCACCCTGGTAGAACCCGATGGCCCTGGCCCGGAATCCCGGTGCCGTGGAGCCGAGCAGGAGAGTCATGGCCGCCACCGTGAACAGGGCCGAACCGACGCCGCCGGCTCCGCGCAGGAGCAGCAGCTGCGGATAGTTCTGGGCCACGCCGACCAGCCCGCTGGAAACGGCGACGATCCCGATGCCGGAGGCCAGGATCACGCGTTCGCCGGCCCAGTCGATCAGGCGCCCGGTGAACGGGCTGGAGACGAAGCGCATCAGCGCGAACGCGGAGACGACGGCGCCGATTTCCAGGTAGCCGACCCCGAAGCTGCGCACGTAGACGGGCAGCACCGGCACGACGACGCCGAAGCCCACCATCACGAAGAACGCGATCACGCCGAGCACGTAGACCTCTCGGGACAGCCGCGGCCGGCTCACGCCGAGGTTCTCGCCGCCTCGGCGCATTCGTGCGAATCGCATTACCTCAGGGTAAGCCGTCGCTCGGTATCCGTCCGCCGCCCGCCCAGAACCGCACCCTGACGAATTCGACGGAGATTTTGCCCAAAACGGGTTCGAAACAGCTCGCAAGCGGCCTCGTGTCGCAAAATCTCCGTCGAATTGGTTCGACGCCGGACGCAGCGGGCGAGTCCGACCCCGCTGACGAACCTGGCGGCCGCTAGTTCTCCACCGCCACGACCGTCGAGAAGCCAGTGTCGCCGTAGCGCACCAGCCCGAGGTAATCCGTGCCCGCGACCAGACCACTCCACGAGGCCGTGTAGGTCGCTTCAACGCCCTGCACTCCCGGGAGAGGGTTCGGGGCAACGGTGAACGCTCCGGCGCCGGCACCCGGCGCGACCGTGAAGGTGGTCAGGTCGTACCGGTCGGTGCCACTGAAGACCGACGCGACAACCTCATAGTACCCGGCCGTCGGGTTCAGCAGGTCGACGTGTTCGTCCGTCGCCGCCGTGGCCGACTGCCAGCCTTCGATCGGCGTGCCGCCCTTGCCGCTCAATCGGTTGACCACCAGGTCAAGGTCGGCGGCGTCGGTTAGTGAATCAAGGTCGAAGCGCTGCAACACCGTTCCCGCCGGAACCTGCACGGTGAAGACGATCTCCGTTCCGGGGAGCCCCGTTCCGGTGTAGGCCTTGCCCGGGCCGCCCTTCTTCTCTCTGAGCAGCACGCCGGCCGCGAGGCCGTCGGTCGCCAGGGGGATGTCGGAGGTCGTGCCGGGCGTCACGCGGATGCCGACGGAGCCGGCCAGACCGGTTCCGTCGGCGGTGATCGGCGACTCGAGGGTGACGGGCTTGACCGCCACCGGGCTGTGCACGACGGTCGCGCCGCTGGTCCAGCTGAGCGAGCCGGTCGCGAACGTGTCGACGGGCGCATCCGTTCGGGAGAACGTCGCCGTGTAGGACTGAGTCTCCCCTGCCGCGCCGAAGGTCAGCGTGGACGGCTCGATCGTCACGTCGATGCCGGCGAGGCCGGACACCGAGGCGTCGAAGGTGCCCGCCTGGGTCGACGTCACCGTGCGGGTGATCGTCTCCGGCCGGGTGAGCGAACCGATGCCGATCGAGGCCAGGTTGAGGTTCGACGGGTCGACCGCGGTGACGGCGTCCAGGCCGCCCCCGGTGTAGCCGGCACCCTTGATGTAGGACATCCAGTCGCTCTCCCCGTTCAGGTAGACGAGTCCCGGCCTGAAGAACTTCGTCGGGTCGACGTGGCCGGCGCCCTGCAGAAACGGGTCGGTCACGGCAGCGCCGGAGCCGGTGACCGTGTCGTAGGCGGTGGTCATGAAGGCCGATTTCACCTCGGCCGGGCTCGCGCTCGGCGTCTGGCCCAGGTAGAGGGCGGCAAGGCCCGCCACGTGCGGCGACGACATAGACGTTCCGGACAGGAACTGGTACGTGCCTGCCGCGCCCGCAGCGTTGGCACCGCCGGCGAGAATCGCAACCCCGGGCGCCGAGACGTCCGGCTTGATGATGTCACTGCCGTCGGCAAGTACCGGTCCGCGCGAGGAGAACCCGGCGACCTGCGGGGTGGGCGGAGTGGTCCCGAGCGCATTGCCCGGCGTGAGGGTCACGGTCGCCCCGGCGGTGCCTGCGTAGGCGAAGGCCGTGGCGAACGCTTCGGCGTTGAGGTGCACCGTCGGCACCGCGTGCTGGTCAAGGTCGAGCGAGCTGGCCGTCTTGTTCACCAGCACCATGCCGATACCTCCGGCACGCTTCACCTCGACGGACTTGGCGACCCGGTCATAGACGCCGCGCTGACAGAACACGATCGTGCCGGTCACCTTGGCCGGGTCGAGCGAGTTCGGCCCGCAGAGCAAGGGGTCTGTTCCGCGCCGGGCGGCGACGAGGTCACCGCGCACCAGCGCACCGGTCACGCCGACGGTAGGGACCGTGATCGAGCCGCCGCCATAGGCAGGGCCGCTGCCGAGGGTGGCGGTGGCCTCGTAGCTCGGAATGGTGCTGGCCGCCACGGTGGTGATCCACGGCGACGCGTTATCGAGCGTGGAGGCGTCGGGACCGGCGTTACCGGCCGACGCCGCCACGAAGATGCCGGCGGATGCCGCGCCCAGGAAGGCGACGTCGGTGGCGGAGACCGTGGTCTGGGCCGCACCGCCGCCGATCGAGAAGTTGATCACGTCGACACCGTCGGCCGTGGCCTGGTCGATCGCCGAGAGGAGGTCGCTGGTGGCGCATCCGTCGTCGTCCTGGCTGACCGGGTCGGGGCCGGACCAGCAGACCTTGTACGCGGCGATCTTCGCCGCGGGCGCAACGCCCGAGATGGTGCCGAAGTCGATGCCACCGACCGACGCGGCGACGGCGTGGTTGCCGGCTGCGGTACCGCCGGTGTGTGAGCCGTGGCCGTCGCCGTCGCGCGGCGAAAGGTACTCGCCGACGCTTTCGGCACCGATCCGGGAGGCGCCGAACCCGTCGACGTAGTACCGGGCACCAACGATTTTGGTGCTGCAGTCGTCTGCGGTGAACTGCACACCCACGACGCAGGCGCCGGTGAAGGTGCCGCCGTCGGACTTGCCGAAGCGGATGCCGCCGTCGGCCGTGCGAAACGGAGCGTCGCCGAGATCGGTGCCGAGGGGGTCGCCGGCGAAGGACCCGTTCTCCGGGGCGATGCCGGTGTCGATGATACCGACGACGACGCCGGCGCCGGCCGCGTCAACGCCGCCGACCGCGTCCCAGACCCCGCCGACGCCGGCGGCGTCACCGAGCCCGAGGAAGTCGGTCGAGGACTGCGCCGTGACCCGGCGGATCGCGTCCTTCTCGACGGCGAGAACCTCTCGGTTCGCGGAGAGCGCGGCGGCCTGGACCGCGGTGAGTTCGGCGGCGAATCCGTTGAGTGCGGTCGTGTAGGAGACGCTGACGCTCACCCCGGCGGCCGCGGCGACCCTTCTCTGCTCGGTTGCGAGGTGCGCGGCGTAAGCGGTCGCGTTCTTCGAGCTCGCGTCGAGCTGCCGGCCCGGGGCCGGCTTGGTGGCGTCGAAACCGGCGACGCCGCCGGAGTAGGCGGCGACCGCGCTGGCGGCCAGCGTGACGACGTAGCGGCCGGCCTCGAAGGCGGTGGCCGGTTTTTCAATGGCCAACCGCGGAGCCTGCTGCGGTGCGGCGGCGGCTGCGACGGTGCCGCCGACGAGGGCCGCGGTAGCCACCAGCCCGACGGTCAGGGCCACCGCGGTGGCCCTGCACAGTGCGCGCGGCGGCCGGGGGTCGAGGTCCCAGGGTGAGAAATGCCGATTTCGTGAGTTCACGTGCATCATCCAATCCGTTCAACGACGAAAGGTTGACCCCCAACGGAGGCACATGAACTTGAAGCTAGCTGAATTCGACCTCAGACTGTGCAACTTGCACGCGTTGACACCTGAACTGGGGGCATCCAGCACAGTAGGGTGACGCGACTCAGCGACCCAGCGACTCAGCGACTCAGCGACTCAGCGCGCCGGCCGCCGCCGGCTTGCGAGCGGCGATCTGGGCCTGCACCGAGGCGTCCCGGCGGCCGCCGATCGCCCGCAACGCGTTCAGGATCGTGGCCAGGTCGACGAATTCCTGCAATAGTGCTCCCGCGGTGGCGGGAATGAAGCCGAACGCGGCCAGGACCATCAGGCCGAGGCTCAGAGCGATGCCGAGCCAGATGCTCTGCAGCGCGATCCGGATGGTGTCCTGGCCGATCGCGACCGCGCGGGCCGCGCGGGTCAGGTCGTCGATCAGGATGACGACGTCGGCCGATTCGCTCGCGGCCGTGGCCCCGCGGGCTCCCATGGCGATACCGACGTCGGCGACGGCCAGCACGGGTGCGTCGTTCACCCCGTCGCCGACCATGATCACCGGGCGGTGGGCCAGGCCACGCACGGCGTTGACCTTGTCGGCGGGCAGGCAGTCCGCCTGCACCTGCTCGATCCCCACCAGCGCCGCGATGTGCTCGGCGGTGGGCCGAGCGTCGCCGGTGAGCATCACGGTGTCCCGCAGGCCGAGCGCCCGCAGATCCGCCAGAGTCTGCGGTGCGTTCTCCCGCAGCGTGTCACTGGCGACGATGCTGCCGGCGAAGCGCCCGTCGACGGCGATGTAGATGGCCAGTTCGCCGCCCTCGATCGGGGCGGCCACGGCATCCGTCGCCCGTTCCCGGATGAACGACAGCTTGCCCACGGTGACCTCGCGGGCGCCCAGCCGGGCCACGACGCCGTGCGCGGGAACCTCGTTCGCGGTCTCCGACCCGATCAGCTCCAGCCCGCGGGTCCGGGCCGCCGCGATCACGGATGCCGCGAGCACGTGCGACGAGTACTGCTCCGCGGACGCGGCGAGTACGAGCAACTCGTCCTCGTCGAAGCCGGGCTCGGGAAGCACGCGGGCGATGGTGGGGCTGCCGTGGGTGAGCGTGCCGGTCTTGTCGAAGACCACGGTTTTGGCCCGAGAGAGCATTTCGAGCACCCCACCGCCCTTGACGATGATGCCGTTGCGGGCGGCCCGGCTCATGCCGCCCATGAAGGCGACCGGTGCGGAGATCAGGAGTGGGCAGGGGGTCGCCACCACCAGCACCTCGGCAAACCGGGCCGGGTCGCCGCTGACGATCCAGGCCAGGGCGGCGATCGAGAGCGAGACCGCAGTGAACGGCACGGCGTAGCGGTCCGCCAGGCGCACCACGGGGGCCTTGCTGGCCGATGCCTCTTCGACCAGCGCGATGATCTGCTGGTACTGGCTGTCCGCGGCGGTCGCGGTGGCTCGGATGGTGGCGGCAGCCTGGCCGTTGATCGACCCGCTGAGCACGGCGTCGCCGGCTTCGCGCTCGACCGGGAGGCTCTCCCCGGTGAGCGAGGACTCGTCGAAGACTGCGCTGACTGAGACCAGAGCGCCGTCGACCGGCACGATCTCGGCAGGGCGAACGAGAAGCAGGTCGCCCGGCCGCACGTCGGTGGCCGGCACGTCCTCGACCTCGCCGTTTCCGGTGTCGGTATCGGTATCGGTATCGGTGCCGGTGTCGGTATCGGTGCCGGCGCCGGCGCCGAGCCGGTGCGCGATCTGCGGGGCCCGCCGGAGCAGGGCGTCGAGCTCGCGCTTGGCCCGGTTCACGGCGAAGTCTTCGAGGGCCGCGCCTCCGGTGAGCATCAGCACGATGATCAGGGTGGCCACGTATTCGCCCACCAGCACCGTGGCGACGATGGCCGTGATCGCGAGCACGTCGACACCGAGGGTGCCGCCCAGCAGCCGTCGTACCATGCCGATCGTTTCGTAACCGGCGACCAGCAGGCCGAATCCACTGAACAGCCAGCGCACGGCATCCGTCTGACCGCCCAGGGCGAGCACCGCGCCGATGAGCCCGAGCAGCACGGTCGTGGCGACGAGCGGGTAACGACGAACGGCGGCGACCAGAGACGACATGGTCATATTCTTGCCTCACTCGCCGGCCACCGCCAGCAAGGAAAGCCTCCCCTCAGGGCCGGGAAAACCCGGAAAAACGCCTAAAAAAGGGCGGCAGCCTCACCCCCGGGGGGGGGTGAGACTGCCACCCTGTCGCTGCGGGTTAGGCCATGCGGGCCTGGAGGTTCTCCGCGATGGCCGCGAGGAACTCCTCGGTCGTCTGGAAGGCCTGCTCCGGGCCCACGAGAAGCGCGAGGTCCTTGGTCATCTTGCCGCTCTCGACGGTCTTGATGACCACGTCTTCGAGCGTGTTGGCGAACTCGGCGAGCGCCGGGTTCCCGTCAAGCTTGGCGCGGTGCGCGAGGCCGCGGGTCCAGGCATAGATCGAGGCGATCGGGTTGGTCGAGGTGGCCTTGCCCTGCTGGTGCTGGCGGTAGTGGCGCGTCACGGTGCCGTGCGCGGCCTCGGCCTCGACGACCTTGCCGTCAGGCGTGGAGAGCACGCTGGTCATCAGGCCGAGCGAGCCGAAGCCCTGCGCGACGGTGTCCGACTGCACGTCGCCGTCGTAGTTCTTGCAGGCCCAGACGTAACCGCCCTCCCACTTCATGGCAGAGGCGACCATGTCGTCGATCAGGCGGTGCTCGTAGCTGAGGCCGGCCGCGTCGTAGCGGGCCTTGAACTCGGCGTCGAAGATTTCCTGGAAGATGTCCTTGAAGCGGCCGTCATAAGCCTTGAGGATCGTGTTCTTCGTCGACAGGTAGACCGGGTACTTGCGCTCGAGGCCGTAGTTCAACGACGCGCGGGCGAAGTCGCGGATGGAGTCGTCGAGGTTGTACATCCCCATCGCGACGCCGCTGCCGGGGGCCTGGAATACCTCGAACTCTTGCGGGGCCGAGCCGTCCTTCGGGGTGAAGGTCATGCTGAGCGTGCCCTCGCCCTCGAAGCGGAAGTTGGTGGCCTTGTACTGGTCGCCGAACGCGTGGCGGCCGATGATGATCGGCTTATTCCAGCCCGGCACGAGGCGCGGGATGTTCGAGATGATGATGGGTTCGCGGAAGATGGTGCCGCCGAGGATGTTGCGGATGGTGCCGTTGGGCGACGCCCACATCTTCTTCAGGCCGAATTCCTCGACGCGCGCCTCGTCGGGCGTGATGGTCGCGCACTTGACGCCGACGCCGTGCTTCTGGATGGCGCGGGCCGAGTCGATCGTGATCTGGTCGTCGGTCTCGTCGCGCTTTTGGATCGACAGGTCGTAATACTCGAGGTCGATGTCGAGGTACGGGTGGATCAAGGTCTCCTTGATCGCGTGCCAGATGATGCGGGTCATCTCGTCCCCGTCGAGCTCGACGACAGTGCCTTCAACCTTGATCTTCGCCAATGGAAATCTCCTCAGAATATCGGGGGGCAAGAATAGCCACACCGATTCTAGTGGAGCGACGTAACTATCTTGACATCGAGACAGTTTCCGGATCTTCCGGATGGGGCCACCCCCCACGCCCTGTCGTCCGAAAACCCGACTACCGGCCGGCTCCGGTGCACGTTAGCCTGTTCGCATGGGTGAACTACGACTGGAAGAACTGTCCGCGCGCAACATCGTCGCGGCGAACAGCCTGAGCCTGAAACCGGGTCAGGAGCAGTTCATCGCCCCCGTCTCCTACGCGGTCGCGGCGTCCGTCATCAACCCTGCTACCGCCTGGCAGCGCGTCGTTCTGCTGGACGGCGAGGTTGCCGGCTTCATTCACGGAAACTTTGACCCCGACTCACCGCACGAAGAATTCCGTGCCTGCATCTGGCGCATCAACGTGGACGCGGAGGCCCAGGGCAAGGGTGTCGGCAAGTTCGCCGCAGACGCACTCGCCGCCGAGGCCCGCAAGCGCGGCTTCGACCACATCACCGTGATCTGGGAACCCGGCGAAGAGGGGCCGGAGTCGTTCTTCCACCGCCTGGGCTTCAGCGACATCGGCCAAACCGTCTACGGCGAGATTATCGGCGCATTGCAGCTCTGACTCGCAGCCGATGACGGATGCCGGCACCCGGGAACCTGCCTTCGTCACGCACGTTCTCGGAATCGTGGAGTCGATCCCGGCCGGTCGCGTGATGACCTACGGTGATGTCGCGGCCGTGCTCGGCTCCCGTGGAGCCCGCCTGGTCGGGCAGATCATGGCGCGCCACGGCACCGCGCTGCCCTGGTGGCGTGTGATCCGGGCCGGCGGACGCCCGCCGATCGGGCACGAGGAGCGCGCGCTCCCCCACTACACCGCGGAGGGCACCCCGTTGAAGGCCGGGGCATACGGCTACCGCATCGATTACGCGGCGGCGCGCTGGAGCCCCGCATAGCGATCACCGCCCGGGGTTGCCCGCAATGCTTGGTTCGAGGCTGCGCCGGATGCTACCGTTTTTCATGGACAGCGAAAGCACAGCCGCACACACCGCCCTCGATCCCGTCGTCACCGACCCGGGCGCCTACCGAGTACTGCTTGAGAACGACCGCGTTCGCGTGCTCGAGTTCCTCGACGCTCCCGGCGATGAGACCAATCCCCACGAGCATCCCGACAGCGTCATGATCACGCTCAGCGCCTACGCCCGGCGCCTGTCGTCGGAGGGCCGCGAAATCGACGTCGAGCTGCCCGCCGGCGAGACCCGCTGGCTGCCGGCCCAGGAGCACGCCGGCGTAAACATCGGCCGCACGCCGACGCACGCGATCTTCGTCGAACTCAAGGAATCGCCCGCGATCCCGCGGGATCCCAGCTACCACCCGCTCGGACCGGTCGCCTCCAACCGCCCCCTGACGGGCACGCCGCTCTCCGACGACTCGAGCGACGAGGAAAAGGCCTGGGGGTTCGCCTAACCGCTCGCGCCGCGAGTCGCGTCGCCGATCACACCAGCGAGTCGCGCCAGGCGGCGTGCAGCTGCGCGAACCGGCCGGTGCCGGCGATCAAGTGGTCGGGCGTGCCGTCCTCCACGATGCGCCCGTGCTCCATCACGAGCACCCGGTCGGCGATCGCCACAGTCGATAGGCGATGCGCGATGATCACGGCGGTGCGTCCCCCGAGCAGTGTCTGCAGCGCCTGCTGCACGAGGCGTTCACTCGGGATGTCCAGACTCGAGGTGGCCTCGTCGAGGATGAGCACCGCCGGGTCGGCCAGGAACGCCCGAGCGAACGAGATCAGCTGCCTCTGCCCGGCGGAGACGCGCCCGCCGCGCTTGTTCACGTCGGTGTCGTACCCGTTCGGCAGCCCCGCGATGAAGTCGTGCGCGCCGACCGCTCGGGCCGCCGCCACGATCTCGGCGGGCGTCGCATCCGGTTTGCCGATCGAAATGTTGTCGGCGACCGAACCGCTGAACAGGTAGGCCTCCTGGGTGACCATGACGATCGCTCGGCGCAGGTCCTTGGGGTGCAGGTCGCGCAGGTCGACGCCGTCGAGGGTCACCTGACCCACCGACGGGTCGTAGAAACGCGCCATCAGCTTGGCCAGGGTGGACTTACCGGCCCCGGTCGACCCAACCAGGGCGATGGTCTGCCCGGCCGGGATCGTCAGGTCGAACTGCGGCAGGATGACCCGGTCGCTCTGGTATTCGAATTGCACGTTCTCGAACGAGACCGCACCCTTTGCCGCCCAGAGGTCGACCGGCGTCACCGGGTCCGGCACTCCGGGATGCTCCTCGAGCACCCCGGAGATCTTCTCCAGCGCCGCGGCGGCCGACTGGTAGGAGTTGTAGAACATCGCCATCTCCTCCATCGGGTCGAAGAACCGGCGGGTGTAGAGCAGGGCCGCGAGCAGCGCGCCGATATAGAGCTGGCCGTCGACGACGCGGAACCCGCCGACCAGGAGAACGACCGCGACGGCCACGTTCCCGATCAACACGAGACCCGGATCGAAGATGCCGAACAGCTGGATGACCCGCTCATTCACCTTGCGGTAGTCCTCGACCAGTTCGCCGAACACCTTCTCGTTGCGTTTCTCCGCCCGGAAGGCTTTGACCGCACGGATGCCGGTCATGGTCTCCACGAACTGCACGATCAGGCTCGCCGACGCCGTTCTCGACCGGCGGAAGAGCGTTTGCGAGCGCACCTGGAACCAGCGGGTGAGCAGCGCCAACGGCACGATCGACGCGAGCAGGACAAGCCCGCTCGTACCGTCGAGCAGGAACAGGGCGATCGCCGTGAACACCATGTACAGCAGCCCCTGCACGAGCTGGTTGATGCCCGAATCCAGCAGTTCCCGGATGGCGTCGAGGTCGCTGGTCTGCCGGGAGATGATGCGCCCCGAGGTGTACGACTCGTGGAATTCGAGGCTCAGCCGCTGCGTGTGCAGGAAGACCCTCTTGCGCAGGTCGATCAGCACGGCCTGGCTGATCCGCGCCGACATGATCGTGTACCAGGCGATCAGGATGGCCCCGACCACACCCGTGGCGAGGTAGACCACCCCCGTGGCGGCCAGCGGCACCCAGTCCTGCTCCATCAGCGCGGGCAGACCGCGGTCGATCCCGAACGCGATCAGGGCCGGGCCGGCCACCTGCGCGGCCGTGGACACGACCACGATCAGCATTGCCGCGAGGACCGAAAAGCGCACCGGGTGCAGCAGCGACCCGAGCAGGCGCAGCGACCGGCCCCGGATCTGCTTGCTCTCCGCGGCGGTGAAGTTGCTGCGGTCTTCGCCCTCGACACCGGTGACGGTCATCGCGCCGCCTCCTCTCGTGCGGACTCTCGTCGTTCTTCGTCTTCCAGGCTCGAGATGACGAACTTGTAGTGTTCGCTCTCGCGGAGTAGATCGGAGTGCCGTCCGATCGCGGTGACACGCCCGTTCTGGAGCAGCGCCACCCGGTCGGCGAGCATCACGGTGGACGGCCGGTGCGCCACGATCAGCGCCGTGGTCGCGGAGAGCACCTCGCGCAGCGCGGCTTCGACAAGGGACTCGGTGTTCACGTCGAGCGCCGACAACGGGTCGTCGAGCACGAGCACGGCGGGTTTCGCCGCCACCGCCCGCGCGAGCGCGATCCGCTGCCGCTGGCCGCCGGAGAGGCTCATCCCTTCCTCTCCGACGAGCGTGTCCACGCCCTCCGGGAGGTCGTGGGCGAAGCCGGCCTGGGCAACCATGAGCGCCTCCTCGAGTGCGGCATCCGCTTCGGGCGAGCGCTCGGCCCACTCCGGACGGCCGAGCAGCACGTTGTCGCGCACGGATGCCGAGAACAGCGTCGCATCCTCGAACGCCATCGACAGGTGGCGACGCAGTTCCTCGCGGCCGAGGGAGCGCACGTCGACCCCGTCGAGGGTCACCGCCCCCTCCGTCACGTCGTAGAGGCGGGTGGTGAGCGCCGTCAGGGTGGACTTGCCGGAGCCGGTCAGACCAACGAGCGCCATGGTCTCCCCCGGTTCGAGCACCAGGTCCACGCCGTCGAGCAGGTCCGGGAAGCGGCTCGGCGAGTCGGGGTAGCGGAAGTGCACGTTCTCGAACGCGAGGCGGCCGCGGGGCCGGTCGACGGTGACGGGATGCTCGGGGTCGGTGATGGCGTTCGGCGCGTCGAGCACGTCGAAGAACCGGTCGGTCGCGGTGCGGGCATCGAAGGTCATCGACAGCAGGAACCCGACCGACTCGATCGGCCAGCGCAGCACGGTGGCCGTGGCGAAGAAGGCCACGAGCCCGCCCACGCTGAACTCGCCCTGGCCGGCCAGCCAGACACCGGCGACGAGGCAGAGGGCGAAGGCCACATCCGGGATCATCAGCAGCCACAGCCAGATGCCGGCGATGGCGCGCGCCTTCTCGATCTCGGTGCCGCGCAGGCTCTCGGCCTGGTCGGAGAAATTCTTCAACGCGAACTTGCCGCGCCCGAAGGCCTTGAGCACCCGGATGCCGTGCACCGACTCCTCGACGGCCGTCGCGAGGTCGCCGGCCTGGTCCTGGCTGCGCCGCGCAACGACGGAGTATTTCTCCTCGAACAGGTAGCCGACGATCCACAGCGGCACGGAGCAGACGAGGAAGATGAGGCCGAGGATCCAGTTCATCGACACCAGGATGGCGGCGCCGATCACAACGGTGACGACGTTCACGATGAGCAGCACGAGGCCGAACGAGATCCAGCGGCGGATCAGGTTGAGGTCGCTGACGGCGCGGGAGAGCAGTTGGCCGCTCGGCCACTTGTCGTGGAATGTGACCGGGAGGTCCTGCAGCCGGGCGTAGAGCGCGTTGCGCATCCGGGCCTCGATGTGGGTGCCGGGGCCGAGAACGAACCAGCGGCGCAGTGCGATCAGCACCGCCTCGATCACGCCGAGGGCGAGTACCACGATGACGGCCGGCCAGATCTGGGCGGCGTCCTGCTGAGTCAGGGCACCGTCGACGAGGCGCTGCAGCACCTGCGGGATGGTGAGCGCCACAAGCGCCGCCAGCAGGGCGGCGAGCATGCCGAGGGCCAGCCGCGGCAGGGCCGGCCGGGCGAAGGGGTAGAGGCGCAGCAGCACCTGGAGGGTGTTCCTCCGGGGCAGGGCAACGGGGTCGGTTCCCGCTGCGGGGTCGGGGTCGGGCGGATGGCTGTGGTCGGTGAGCGTGGTCACGAGTGAGTCCTGAACGAGTCTGGTTCCAGTGAACGGCGGCGCGCGGCGCCGGGAGGCCGACGACGAGTACGTCGGTCGGCGGGGGTGGAAGCCGTAGCTTCCGGGGGCAGCATGGCTGCCGGCCTGCGGGGCGGAGCCGGTCGCTGGGTGTCAGCGGCCCGGAGTCAGGCCCGAGGCGGGGCGGGAGATCGCGGGAGGGGGCAGGCTAAGCGGCGCGCGGGAACGAGGTGGCTGCGCCAAGGCGCGCGCCGACGTTCGCACACGTTGCGATCGTGAACGGTGCTGTCTTGGTCATGTCGGCCTCCTGAGCGCGTGGTGTCTGAGCTGTGCCCCCCTGATCAGGCAGCTTTTCAGACTACGGTTCCGGGGCCTCGGGCGCAAGCGCCGAATTCGGGGATCGGGATTCAGCGCACCCGTACGCTCAGGCAGGTGACGCAGCCCTCGAGCTTCTCGAAGTCGGAGATGGGTGGCTCGGATTCGGCGCGCCGGTCATGCGCCGCTCCGCGCGTGGCATGCCGTGCGCGGAGCGGCGCAGCACGCGCGCAGCGCCGGCGAGGCGACCGGGGAGCCGCCCGGGGCGGCTACCGCGGGCGGGCGGCGTCCAGC
>NZ_SOGE01000007.1:0-76049 GCF_004402575.1 Cryobacterium sp. TMT2-4
CTAGACAGTCAGAAACCTAGACAGGAAGCGGCGTGCGGCCGTTAAGGCGCTCCGAAACACCCACAGATGAAGCAGGAGAGCCAGAATCTCCGTCGAATTCGTTCGGGCTGCGACGGAGAAGGATGCGAGTGCCTGGACCTCACAAGCCCTGCCGCAGATCCGGCGCGCGTTGTGGCTTACGCAGGAGATCCGTCCGGCTACACCGGCATCCGAACTGGTCCCGTACTCGTCCGCGGCGGCTGGGCAGCCCGGACGACGGATGTCCTGAGTTGGCCACGCGACGCGCGGGCGCGGCCGGGGCGACGCCGGCCCGCCCGCATGCCGGCTGGCTGGCTGGCCGAGGCAGAGCCGCAGCCGCAGGAACGACGCATCCACCGGTTGCCGTCGGGCGGGCCGGACACTCGCCCCGCCCGCGCCAGAACCGCTGCGCATTCGTGAGTGTCGTGGTCAACTCAGGAGATCCCACCGGCCGGATTGGATATCTACCCCGGTGCCGCACTGACTCGCGGCACCGGTGAACGCGCGGGACGGATGTCCTGCCTTAGCCACACGCGCGGGCTCGGCCGGGCCATGCTCACGGAAGAACCAGGGGAGCCAGAATCTCCGTCAGATTGGGTCGAGGCCGGGGCCCGAATGCGCAGGGCCCGAATGCGCCGGGTCCGGGTGCGCGGGGCCCGGGTGCGCGGGGTCCGGGTGCGCGGGCTACTCCGTGCGCTCGAGCAGGGTGATGAACATAGCGTCAGTGCCGTGCCTATGCGGCCACAGTTGCACGCTGCCCCCGTCGCCGGGCAGGTCGAGCTCGGAGCTGCTCAGCCCCTGCAGCACGGATGCCGTGTCGAGAGTGCGCACACGGCCCTCCCATCTCTTGAGCGCGGTAGCCACGATCCCGCGGGTCTCCGCGATGTGCGGTGAGCAGGTGACGTAGGCCAGCACCCCGCCCGGCTTGAGCGCGCCAAGGGCCGCGTGGATCAGCCCGGACTGCAGATCGGAGAGCTCGGCGACGTCCTTGGGCTGCTTGCGCCAGCGGGCCTCCGGGCGCCGACGTAGCGCGCCGAGCCCGGTGCAGGGAGCATCCAGCAGGATCCGGTCGAACTCCTTCGGATGATCGTCTCCGAACCGGGTGCCGTCCTCCTCCCAGACAGGCACCTCTCCGGGCACGGCGGTCAGCGCCTTACGCACGAGGGCGGCCCGGGCCGGGACGAGCTCGTTGGCGACGAGGCTGGCCCCGCCGGCCAGCGCCTCGGAGGCAAGCAGGGAGGCCTTGCCGCCGGGGCCCGCGCAGAGGTCGAGCCAACGCTCTCCCGGCGCCACCGGGCGGGCCCGACTGAGCGTGAGGGCCGCCAACTGGGATCCCTCGTCCTGCACTCGAAGGCGTCCGCCGCTGTCCTGCATCAGGTGCACGGGGTCGCCGCCGGCCAACACAAAACCGATGGGCGAGAAGTCGTTGGCAACGCCGAGACCGTCGGTGTCTTCGGTGTTGCTGAGGCCGGGCAGAATGACCATGTTCACCTTGGGCGCGGCATTGTCGGCCGACAGCAGCTCCTCGAGCTCGGTCTCTCGGCACTCGAGGCGCAGCGACTGCCGGAACGCCCGCACCACCCAGATCGGGTGTGAGTACTCCGCGGCAAGGCGGTCATCATCACTGGTGGCTTCGGTGAGCACGCGTTCGCGCCACTCGTCGGCGCTGGAGCGGGAGATGGTGCGCAGCACCCCGTTGGTGAAACCGGTGGTGGCGCGGGAGCCCACCTGACGGGCGAGTTCGACGGACTCGTTCACGGCGGCGTGGGTGGCCACCCGGGTGGCGAGCAACTGGTGCGCACCAAGACGTAGCACGTCCAGGATGGCCGGGTCGATCACGGTGACGGGCCGACCGGCCGCGTCGGCGATCACCCGGTCGTAGAAGCCCTGCATACGCAGGGTGCCGTAGGTCAGCTCGGTGGCCAATGCGGCATCCGCGGTGCTGAGCGCCGCCCGCTTGATGCGGCTGGGCAGCAGCAGGTTCGCGTAGGCGTCTGATTCCCGCACGGCGGCGATGACCTCGTAGGCCACCCGCCGGGCCGGCTGCACGAAGTCGGTCTGCGGGCGCTCCAGGCCGCGGCCGCCCTGAGCACGGACGTCGTTCTTTCGCCCCTGGCGACGGTCGTCGCTCATGAGGCGACAACCTCCGTCCAATTCACTCCGCGCCACCAGTCGATTGCCTTCATCTGTGTCTTTCCGGCCGGTTGCACGGTGACCAGCTCGAGCGGCTCGGTCCCCGTTCCAATCAGCACTTTCTTGTCGATCTCACGGATCAGGCCGGCCGGTTGCGGCTCGGATCCCTGGGTCAGGGCAACGCCCTGGAGTTTGAGGCGGGCGTCGCCGAGCACCGTGAACGCGCCCGGCTCCGGGGTGACCCCGCGCACCCGGTTGCGCACCGAGACGGCCGGTTCGGACCAGTCGATACGGGCATCCGCGAGAGTCAGCTTGGGGGCCAGGGTGACCGGACCGGACTGCGGGGTCGCCTGGACGCCGCCGGCTTCGAGGGCGTCGATCACCTGCAGCAGCAGACGCGCGCCGCTGTCGCTGAGCGCCCGCAACAGGCTGCCCGCGGTGTCGTCCTCGACGATCGCCCGCGTCAGTTGCGCGAACACGGCGCCCGCGTCGAGTTCCGGAACCAGCTGGAATACGGCGGCACCAGTCTGCTCGTCGCCGGCCATGAGTGCGCGCTGCACGGGAGCGGCACCGCGCCAGCGCGGGAGCAGGGAGAAGTGCAGGTTGATCCAGCCGAGCCGGGGCACCGACAGGAGCGGTTCACGCACGAGCCCGCCGTAGGCGACGATGACGCCGAGGTCGGGTCGCAGTGCGGCGATCTCCACGGTCGCGGCCTCGTCGAGGCGATTGGCCTTGATCACGTGCAGCCCGTTCTCGACGGCGGCTCGCGCGAGCGGCGAGGGGGTGAGCACGCGTTTGCGGCCGAACGGGGCATCCGCCCGGGTGATCACGGCCGCGAGGTCGTGGTGGGACTGAGCCAGGGCGCCCAGGCTGGGCACGGCCGCCTGCGGCGTGCCGGCGAAGACGAGTTTCATTTAGAGCAGCTCCGGGTCGTCGAATCGTACTTTGAGTGTAGGCGCGGGGCGGAAGGCCGCCCCCTTCGGGCGCCGGCGGCGGGCGGCATTGCGCACGACCGCGGCCTTGAGCGCACGGGCCACGGCGTCACCGCTGGCGTAGGGCAGCCGCACGATCGCACGCACCAGGGGGTCCTCCGTGGTGACCGGGCCGAGTACATCGACGCCGTCCATCCCGGCCAGCTCTGCCAGGGCCAGGGCGACGTCGGCGTCGGTGCCGGTGACGGATGCAGCACGCACCGCGGGCGGGAATCGCAGTTGGCGGCGATCGGCCAGTTCCGACGCGGCGAGCATCTCGGGCTGCCAGGAGTTCAGCGCCCGGGCGACGAGCCCGCCCACGCCGACCAGGACCACAGCGGCACCTGGGGCCGCCAGGGATGCGGCGTTGGACCACCAGCGCAGGCAGTCCTCCCCGACCCGCAGGGATTCCCGGGCGAGCATCCGTTCGCCGTCGAGCAGCAGGATGGCTCGGTATCCACCCGTCGGGATGGGCTCCGCGCCGCGGGTGGCGATCACCAGGGCCGGGGCGTCGCCGAGGTGCTGCAGCGGATGGTCGCCGTCGGCGACGATAATGCGCGCGCCGGGGAACGCCCGGCCGAGTTCTTCGGCGGTTCGCCCGGTGCCGAGGGTGACGACCCGCAGGGCGCGCCCCTCGCAGTGCGTGCAGCTCCAGTTGGCGGCCAGCGCCCCGCACCAGCGACACGACGGGGTGGAGTCCTTGGAGGCCAAAGCGAGCGGCCCCTGACAGGTGGTGCAGCGGGCGGCCTTCTTGCAACTCTGGCAGGCGAGCATCGGGGCGTAGCCGGGGCTGGCCACCTGCACCAGCACGGGGCCGTGGGCCAGCGCCTCCTTGGCGGCCCGCCACGCGGCCGTCGGGATGCGCGCGGCGCGGGCCTGCTGGTCGGGCTCGGACTGGAAGTCGGTAGGGATGATCCGCGGATGCCGGTTCTGCGCGGGGTGCACCGCAGTGAGCCAGCCCAGCTCGACCAGGCGCTGCACCTCGACGGTGCGGGTATGGCCGAGGAAGACGAGGGCGCAGCCGGACTGGCCCTGGCGCACGAGCGCGGCGTCGCGGGAGTGCGCGTAGGGGCTGAGCGGTTCGCCGTGCAGCGGGTCGCCGTCGTCGAAGAGCGCGATCAGACCGAGGTCGTGGGCCGGCGCGTAGACGGCCGACCGATTGCCGAGCACGATCCGGGGTTCCGGGGCAAGGGCGGCCAGGAAGGCCCGATAGCGTTCCGGGTTGGGCTGGCGTGCATCGACGCGGCTGACCGAGTCGGCCGGGGCCAGCAGGTCGAGGGCGGCCTGAAGCTGGTCCTGGTCGCGGTAGTCCGGCACGACGAGGATGGCGCTCCGCCCGGCGGCCAGGCCGGCCACCGCGAGCTCGGCCAGGGTGATCGCCCACTTCCCGATGGTCTGCCCGTCCGGCAGCCGTTGCAGCTCGGGCACCGCGGCCACGCAGAGGCGCGCCCCCGTGGCGACGGCCGTGTCGAGGGTGCCGGCCGGGTAATCGGCACAGGCCGGCCCGGCGGGGGTGGCGGGGTCGGCCACATCGCCAGGCTCGGCCACGGTGGCAACACCGGCCGTCCCGTCGGCCGGGGCGGAAGCATCCGCTGTTCGCGCCGCCAGCCAGGTTTTCTCCACCCGGACCTGGCGCGGGGGCACGGCGAGACGGATGATGTCGCTCGCGTTCCCCGAGGCCCGGTCGGCGACCCGACGGGCGAGCTCCCAGACCTCGGGGGTGAGCACCTGGGCGGCGGAGACCACGCTCTCGATCGGGCTGAGCGCGCCCCGGAATTCGGTGCCAGCCTCGAGACCCGGCAGCGCCTCCGGGCCTGCGGCCGGTCCGACCGCACCGCGCCCCTCGGCCGCACCCAACACCTCGATCAGGTATCCGTCGGCGACGCGACCGGCCGAGCGCAGCGGCACCCGCACGCGCACGCCGGGCCGGGCGATGCCGGCGAGCTCATCGGGAATGCTGTAATCGAACAGGTGGTCGAGCTGCGGCAGCGGCGAGTCGATGAGCACCCGGGCCACGAGGCCGGAGCGGGTCATCGGCGCCGCGCCTGCCCGGTCACAGTCCGGCAGCGCTTCTCAGCTCGTCGACCCGGTCGAGGCGCTCCCAGGTGAAGTCGGGAAGCTCGCGGCCGAAGTGGCCGTAGACGGCGGTCTGCGCGTAGATCGGGCGCAGCAGGTCAAGGGAATGGATGATCGCGGCCGGGCGCAGGTCGAAGACCGCGCGGATCGCCGCGGTGATGTCCCGGTCGGCCATCACCCCGGTGCCGAAGGTCTCCACGTAGAGCCCGACGGGCGAGGCCTTGCCGATGGCGTAGGCCACCTGAATCTCGAGACGGTCAGCCAGCCCGGCGGCCACGGCGTTCTTGGCCACCCAGCGCATCGCGTACGCTGCGGAGCGGTCGACCTTCGACGGGTCCTTGCCGCTGAACGCACCCCCGCCGTGCCGGCTGGAACCGCCGTAGGTGTCGATGATGATCTTGCGCCCGGTGAGGCCGGCGTCGCCCTGAGGGCCGCCGATCTCGAACCGCCCAGTCGGGTTGATCAGCGTATTCAGTTCAGACGAGTCCAGTTCCACGCGGTCGAGCACCGGGCGGATGACGAGTTCCTCGACCTCCGCACGCAGCTGCTCGTTGGACACCTTCGGCGAGTGCTGGGTCGACAGCACGACGGTCTCGACCGAGCGCGGCGTGATGCCGTCGTAGCCGATGGTGACCTGGGTCTTGCCGTCGGGCCGAAGGTAGTCGAGTTCGCCGGACTTGCGCACCTCGGCGAGGCGTTCGGCGAGGCGGTGTGCGATCCAGATCGGGATCGGCATCAGCTGGGGGGTCTCCCGGGTGGCGTATCCGAACATGATGCCCTGGTCGCCGGCGCCCTGGCGGTCGAAGTCCTCGACACTGGACTCTTCCCGACGCTCGAAGGCGTTGTCCACGCCCTGCGCGATGTCGGGCGACTGGCCGCCGATGGAGATCTCCACGCCGCAGGAGCGGCCGTCGAACCAGACGTCCGAAGAGTCGTAGCCGATATCGGTGATGCACTTGCGCACGATTGAGGGGATCTCGACGTAGGCCTCGGTGCTGACCTCGCCGGCGACGTGTACGAGCCCGGTGGTGACGAGGGTCTCGACGGCGACCCGGCTGTGCGGGTCTTCCGTCAGGAGCGCATCCAGAATGCTGTCGGAGATCTGGTCGCAGATCTTGTCGGGGTGACCTTCGGTTACCGACTCCGAAGTGAAAAGGCGTAGATCGCGCATCTTGCCCGTCTCTGTTGCAGAACAACGTGTAGAAGAAATGAACGTGAAAAATTCTCCGCTGAGACCGGGCCGAGCCGACCGGGCACCCGGTCGTGCCGGTCGGGAAGCGCCGGAGACCCTGCCCTTGCCGGCGACGGCAACCCAGGTGACCGGATGCCCGAGCGGTCTCAGCCGATCAGGTCAAGGATGCGCCCGGCCACCGACATTTTGGTTCCGGAGACCTCACACACTATATCTCCGTCGTGATCGAGCACCGTGATCGCGTTACGGTCCGAGGCGAAACCCTCCGCCCAGCCCACGCGGTTGACCACCAGGAAGTCGCAGCCCTTGCGCGCCATTTTCTCGCGACCGAGTACAAGCAGGCGAACCGGATCCGGCTCCGTCTCCGCGGCGAACCCGATCAGTACCTGGCCCGTGCGCTTCGTCCGGGCGAGCCCGGCGAGGATATCGGGATTGCGGGTCAGTTCGAGCAGCAGGGTGTCGCCGGTCTCGTCTTTCTTGATCTTGCCGGCGCTCACCTGCACCGGCCGGTAGTCGGCGACCGCGGCCGCCATGATCACGGCGTCGGCCCCGGCGGCGGCATCCGTGACGGCCGCCTCGAGCTCGAGCGCGGTGCCCACGAGCCGCAGTTCCACCGCTGTTGGTGCGGCAACCTCGAGATTCGCGGCGATCAGGGTCACGGACGCACCCCGAGCCAGGGCGGCCTGCGCCAGGGCGACCCCCTGCTTACCGCTGGAACGGTTGCCGAGGAAGCGCACGGGGTCGAGGGGCTCGCGAGTGCCGCCAGCGGTGATCACGACGTGCTTGCCGACTAGGTCGGGCCCTGGCCCATCGGTGCGGTCGGCCAAGGCAAGGGCGGCGAGGGCCGCGGCGACGATGGTGTCGGGCTCTTCCATCCGGCCGGCTCCGGCGTCGGCGCCGGTGAGCTGGCCGACCCCAGGCCCGACGACGATGACGCCGCGGGCGCGGAGGGTGGCCACATTGGCGACCGTGGCCGCGTTGTTCCACATCTCCGTGTGCATCGCCGGGGCGATCACGAGCGGGGCGGTGCTGGCCAGGATGGTGTTGCCGAGCAGGTCGTCGGCGAGGCCGGTGGCGAGCTTCGCGATGGTGTTCGCGGTGGCCGGGGCCACGACGATCAGGTCGGCGGATTGGCCGATGGCCACGTGCCGCACCTCGGCGACGCCCTCATAGAGATCCGTGTGCACGGGGTTGCGGGAGATAGCCTCGAGGGTGGGCTTGCCGACGAATCGCAGCGCCGCCGGCGTCGCCACGACGTGCACGCAGTCCCCCCGCAACACGAAAGCGCGCACGACGTTCACGGCCTTGTAGGCAGCAATGCCGCCGGTTATCCCGACGACGATCGTGCGACCTGACGACATCCTGCGCGCTTGTGGGTGCGTTACTCGGCGATGGGGCGGGAGGTGAGCTTGTCTTCGTTGATCTCGCGGAGGGCGACGGACAGCGGCTTGTCGTCGACGGTCGAGTCGACGAGCGGGCCGACATTGTCGAACAGGCTGCCTTCGTGCAGGTCCGCATAGTAGTCGTTGATCTGACGCGCGCGCTTGGAGGCGAAGACCACGAGGGCGTACTTGGAATCGGCCTTGGTGAGCAGGTCGTCGATGGGCGGGTCAATGATGCCAGTGAGCTTGGTAGCCATTGGTGTCACTCCTTCAGAGCGGTTTGTGCTGCGGGACGCGCAGAATCACGGAAAACGGGCGCTACGGCAGCAACGGCGCCGTACGCAGATTCATCAAGTCTACGACCTCGCGCGCCGCTTCGCCCACGTCGTGGTTTACGACCCGATAATCGAACTCCCCCTGGGCGGCCAATTCGAGTTTGGCCGTCTCGAGCCGGCGAGCCTGTTCGGCGGGCGCCTCGGTGTCCCGGCCGATCAGCCGGCGCACCAGTTCGTCCCAGCTCGGCGGAAGCAGGAAGACCAGTCTGGCCTCCGGCATGGCCCGGCGAACGGCCCGGGCTCCTTGGATGTCGATCTCGAGGAGCACGCTGTGACCCTCGTTCAAGGCCTCCGTGACTGGACCCCGCGGGGTGCCGTAGCGGTGCGCGTTGTGCACGGTCGCCCACTCGAGCAGGTCGCCGGCCGCGACCATCCGGTCGAATTCGGCGTCGTCGACGAAGAAGTAGCTCACGCCCGCGGTCTCGCCTGGGCGAGGTGCCCGGGTCGTGGCCGACACCGACAGGTGCACGCCCGGGTGATGCTGACGGATGTGCGCCGCGACGGTTCCCTTGCCGACCGCGGTGGGACCGGCCAGCACGACAAGCTTCGCGGAGGAATCGCCGCGCTTCGCGACGGTGCGCGTGGTGAGAAAATCTCGCAACCGATCGCGTTGGTGCTTGCCCAGCCCCCCCAATCGCTTCGACGGCGAGATCTCGAGCCGCCCCATGATTCGGTGCATCTTGGTGACGCCGATCGCCGGAATGCTGATCAGGAACTCGGTCACCCGCAGGCGCCCTTCGACGCCGTCCGGGCTCTCGGTCGCGGCGGACAACACGTCGAGCGCGCTACGTTTTCCGCGCGCAATCTGGCTTTTAACTGCGGCGCGTGCGCGGCGAGCCGCCACGGCGGCGCGCGAGGCGGCAACCCGATCGACGTCGGGTGGGGTGGGGCGATTCTCAGCCACGGGCAGCTCCTGCTTCAACTACTCGGCGCGCAATCGCTTGTTTGATTCGGTCGGGGCCGACCTCTAGAACGCTGCGCGATTCACTCACGATAACGCCTTCCGCGTACCCCCCGTACAAGTTCTTCAGATCGGCGACCTGCGCGCCCTGGTGGCCGAAGCCGGGAGCGAGGATGGGGGTGAGACCGCGGGCGGGCGCCACGGAGAGGTCCAGTCCGAACGTGGCCAGGTCCAGTGTGGCGCCGAGCACCACCCCGACCGAGCCGAGAGAGGAAGCCCCGGACCGGGCATTCCGCTCGGTCACAGCGCCGAAGACGGATTGGGCGACGCTTTGGCCGGTCTGATTCCCCTCGGCGATCACGGCCCGCTGAAGCGCCGCCGCCTCGGGGTTCGAGGTGGCGGCCAGCACAAAGATCCCCTTGCCGGTCTGGGCTGCAAGGCGGAACACCGGTTCCAGCGACCCGACGCCCATATACGCGTTCACGGTGATGGCGTCGACCTCCAGGGGGGACTCCTCGCTCAGCCAGGCCTGGCCGTACGCCTCCACGCTGGTACCGAGGTCGCCGCGCTTGACGTCCGCGATCGTGAGCAGTCCGGCGGCGCGGGCATCCGCCAGCACCCGTTCCAGGGCGAGGTACCCGGCGGAGCCGAAACGCTCGTAGAAGGCCACCTGGGGCTTCACCAGGCCGACCTGGCCGGCAGCGGCGGCCACGACCTGGCGGCCGAAAGACTCCGCCCCGGCGGCCGTGTCCGGCAGACCCCAGTCGGTCAGGAGCCAGGTGTGCGGGTCGATGCCGACGCAGACTTGTCCCCGGACCGAGAAGACATCACCCAGCCGGTCGCCGAAGGCGGCCGGTGCGGCCGGGCCGACCGCTGCGGTCGACCCGTCCTGTTCGTGCGCGCGGCTCACAGGGCCGCCGTCCGGGTGAGGGCGTAGTCCTGCAGCGAGGTCACCTCGAAGCCGCCGCGAATCGCGTCGATCGAGGCCACTGCGGCGCTCAACTCGGCGATGGTGGTGAACAGCGGCAGGTCCGCGGCGACCGCGGCCGCGCGGATCTCGTAGCCGTCGGCTCGGGCGGTGCGACCGCCGGGGGTGTTGATGACGATCTGCACCTCTTCGCGGCGGATCAGTTCCACGATCGACACGTCCGCCTCGTCGGCCTTCTCACTGAACTTGGTGACGATGGCGGCGCGGATGCCGTTGCGTTGCAGAACTTCGGCGGTCCCCTCCGTGGCGGTGATCGAGTAGCCGAGCTGCTGGAGGCGCAGCATGGGCAGGATGATCGCGCGCTTGTCCCGGTCGGAGACCGACACGAACACGGTGCCGGTGAGCGGGATTCCGCCGTAGGCGGAGAGCTGGCTCTTGGCGAAGGCCCGCGGGAAGTCGCGGTCGATGCCCATGACCTCACCGGTTGAGCGCATCTCCGGGCCGAGCACGGAGTCCACGACGAGACCCTCGGGCGTGCGGAACCGGTTGAACGGCAGCACGGCTTCCTTCACGGCGACCGGAGCATCCATCGGCACCCGCGAGCCGTCGATCAGAGGTAGCTTGCCCTCGGCCTTGAGTTCGGCGATGGTCTTGCCGACCATGATCAGCGCGGCGGCCTTGGCCAAGGTGATGCCAAGGGCCTTGGCCACGAACGGCACCGTACGCGAGGCGCGCGGGTTCGCTTCGAGCACGTAGAGCACGCCGGCGCCGATCGCGAACTGCACGTTGAGCAGGCCGCGCACGCCGATGCCGCGGGCGATGCCCAGCGTCGCCTCGCGCACGCGGTCGATCTCCGCACGGCCGAGGGTGACCGGAGGCAGGGTGCAGCTCGAGTCGCCGGAGTGGATCCCGGCCTCCTCGATATGCTCCATCACGCCGCCGATGTAGAGCTCGGTGCCGTCGTAGATGGCGTCCACGTCGATCTCGATGGCGTCGTCGAGAAACCGGTCCACGAGCAGCGGATGCGACGGGCCGATGATGCCCTGTCCGGCCATCCGGTTGAAGTAGTCGGCCAACGCTGCGGAGTCGTAGACGATCTCCATGCCGCGGCCGCCGAGCACGTAGCTCGGGCGCACGAGCACGGGATAGCCGATCTCCTCGGCAACGACCACAGCGCCGGCGTAGTCGGTGGCGACGCCGTTGCGGGGGGCGAGCAGGCCGGCCTGGTCGAGGATGCCGGAGAAAAGTCCGCGCTCCTCCGCCAGGTCGATGGCCTCCGGGGTGGTGCCGAGTATCGGGATGCCCTCGGCCTCGAGGCCCTTGGCGAGGCCGAGCGCGGTCTGGCCTCCCAGCTGCACGACCACGCCGACGAGCTCGCCGCTCTGGCTTTCTGCGTGAATGACCTCGAGCACGTCCTCGAGGGTGAGCGGCTCGAAGTAGAGCCGGTCGGAGGTGTCGTAGTCGGTCGAGACCGTCTCCGGGTTGCAGTTGATCATGATGGTCTCGTAGCCAGCCTCGGAGAGGGCAAACGAGGCGTGCACGCAGGAGTAGTCGAACTCGACGCCCTGGCCGATGCGGTTCGGGCCGGAGCCGATGATGACGACCTTTTTGCGGTCACTGGGCACGACCTCGGTCTCCTGGTCGTAGCTGGAGTAGTGGTACGGCGTGAGTGCGGGGAACTCCCCCGCGCACGTGTCGACGGTCTTGAAGACCGGGCGCACGCCGAGGATGTGGCGCACCGTGCGCACATCCGCTTCGCCGAAGCCGCGAAGCTCGCCGATCTGGGCGTCGGAGAAGCCGTGGTCTTTGGCGGTGCGGAGGATGTCTGTGTCGAGGCGCTCGGCGGCGGCGATCTCGTCCGCGATCTCGTTGATCAGCACGATCTGGTCGATGAACCACGGGTCGATCTTGGTGGCGTCGAAAACCTGCTCGGTGGTGGCACCCTTGCGGAGCGCCTGCTGCACGGTGACGATCCGGCCGTCGGTGGGTACTTCGGCGACCGTGAGCAACTCGTCGACCGTGCGGGTCTCGGCTCCCCAGTGGAACGACGAACCGCGCTTCTCGAGCGAGCGGAGCGCCTTCTGCAGCGCGGAGGCGTAACTGCGGCCGATGGCCATCGCCTCGCCCACGGACTTCATGGTGGTGGTCAGGCGCTGGTCGGCGGCGGGAAACTTCTCGAACGCGAACCGGGGTACCTTGACCACGACGTAGTCGAGGGTGGGTTCGAAGCTGGCCGGGGTGACACCGGTGATGTCGTTCGGGATCTCGTCGAGCCGGTAGCCGAGCGCGAGCTTCGCGGCGATTTTGGCGATCGGGAAGCCCGTCGCCTTGCTCGCCAGGGCGGAGGAGCGGGACACGCGCGGGTTCATCTCGATCACGATGATGCGACCGTCGGCCGGGTTGATCGCGAACTGGATGTTGCAGCCGCCGGTGTCCACTCCCACGGCGCGGATGATGTCGATGCTGATGTCGCGCAACTTCTGGTACTCACGGTCGGTCAGGGTCAGCGCCGGGGCGACGGTGATCGAGTCGCCGGTGTGTACGCCGACCGGGTCGACGTTCTCGATCGAGCACACGACGACCGTGTTGTCGGCCGTGTCGCGCATCATCTCGAGCTCGAATTCCTTCCAGCCGAGGATGGATTCCTCGAGCAGGACCTCGCTGGTGGGGCTCTGGTGCAGCCCGTCGCCGACGATGCGGCGCAGTTCCGGCTCGGTGTAGGCGAAGCCGGAGCCGAGGCCGCCCATGGTGAAGGAGGGGCGCACGACGAGCGGGTAGCCGAGGTCCTCGGCGAAGCCGACGGCCTCCTCGACCGTGTGGGCGATGTAGGACCGGGCGACGCCGGCGCCCGTGTCCAGCACCAGTTGCTTGAAGATCTGGCGGTCCTCACCCTTCTGGATGGCGTCGAAGGAGGCACCGATGAGTTCGACGTCGTACCTGGCCAGGATGCCGCGCTCGTGAAGCTGGATGGCGGCGTTCAGCGCTGTCTGCCCGCCGAGGGTCGGCAGAATCGCGTCGGGGCGTTCCTTGGCGATGATCGTCTCGAGGATCTCCGGGGTGATCGGCTCGATGTAGGTGGCGTCGGCGAAGTCGGGGTCGGTCATGATCGTGGCCGGGTTGGAGTTGACCAGGATGACCCTGACCCCCTCGGCCCGCAGCACCCGGCAGGCCTGAGTTCCGGAATAGTCGAACTCGCAGGCCTGGCCGATCACGATCGGACCCGATCCGATGACGAGAACGCTGTTGATGTCGTCGCGCTTGGGCATTACTTGGCGTCTCCTGCTCCGGTGGCCGCACGATGCGCGACCACCACATCCCTGAACCGATCGAAAAGGTACTCGGCGTCGTGTGGGCCGGCCGCCGACTCCGGGTGGTACTGCACAGAGAAAGCGGGGATATCGAGGCAGCGGATGCCCTCGACCACTTGGTCGTTGAGGCTGTAGTGGCTCACCTCCACCCGGCCGAAGCCGGTGCGGGACTCATGCACTCCCTCGATGGGCATGTCCACGGCGAACCCGTGGTTCTGCGAGGTGATTTCCACCCGGCCGGTGGTCTTGTCGAGCACGGGCTGGTTGATTCCCCGGTGCCCGAAGGGCAGCTTGTAGGTGCGGAAGCCGAGGGCGCGGCCGAGCAGCTGGTTGCCGAAGCAAATCCCGAAGTAGGGCACACCGGCTCGCAGCACCTCCTGTAGGAGGTTCACGTGTAGGTCGGAGGCTGCCGGGTCGCCGGGGCCGTTGGAGAAGAACAGGGCCGACGGGGTGAGGGACAGCACGTGCTCGGCGGTGACCGACTGGGGCAGCACCAGCACCTCGAAGCCGCGCGCGGCGAGGTGGCCCAGGGTGGAGGTCTTGACCCCGAGGTCGAGCACGGCGACCGAGCCGATGCGCTCGCCCTGCGCGGGCACCGAGAACGGTTCGACCGTGGAGACCTCATCGGACAGGTTGCGGCCACGCATGCCGGCGCCGGCACGCACCAGCTCGAGCTGCTCGCCATCGGAGAGGCCGAAACGGTCGCCGGAGAAGATCCCGCTCTTCATGGCCCCGGACGAGCGGATGTGACGGGTGATCGCACGCGTGTCGACACCGCTGATCCCGACCACTCCCCCGCCCGTCAGGTCGTCATCGAGGCTGCGGGTGGACCGGAAGTTGGAGGCCATGCGGGCAGGCTCGCGCACGACGAAGCCGGAGACCCAGATGCGGCGGGATTCCATGTCCTCGTCGTTGGCACCCGTGTTGCCGATGTGCGGCGCCGTCATCAGCACGATCTGCCCGGCGTAGGACGGGTCGGTGAGGGTCTCCTGGTAGCCGGTCATGCCGGTGGCGAAGACGATCTCGCCGAGGGTCTGCCCCACGCTGCCGTAGGAACGGCCTTCGTAGCGGCGGCCGTCCTCGAGTACGAGCACGGCAGGAGTCGGTCGGTCGGGGGTCGTTGCGTTGCTCACGCTACGCCTCGCTTTCATCGCGCGCGGCCGGGCGCCGGGCGTCGGCCGCAATGGTTCGAATGGCGTCGTTCACGCTGACGCGGTCGGATGGGTCAAGGATTCGGAAATAGCTGTCGACGATCTGTCTGTCGGCGCCGGGCAGCCGCCAGCCGAGCAGCAGCAGGCCGTCGGTCTCGACGGCGCGGTCGATTGCCACGGTGGCGTCTTCCAGCACGGCGATGGCCGAGGCAGGGATGAACACCGCCTCCTCGCCGGCCAGGGCCAGGAACAGACCCGCGTCGGTCACGGTCAGGCGGGCCCGGGCCCGGAAACCCAGGCCAGGGATGTTCAGGCGTTCGAGCGGCTGGGCGCGGAGGGTCGTGGCGACGTAGAACACGGCGGCGGAGGCCAGCTCTAGTGCCGCGTCGACGGGCAGCGGGTAGCCGGCCGGCAGGGCGGCGTCCCGGCGGCTGCGGCCCCGCCAGCTGCGCAGCATGAGGCCGAGCAGGCCGAGCAGCACGGCGACGGTGATGACGGTGGCGATGGTCCTAGCCATGGGTTCGCTCCTCGAGTGCCGCGACCTCGTCGACGGGCCGCAGCGCACCGTCCAGAACCGTGGCGTAGCCCCGGTGGAATGTGGCCAGCACCCGACCCGGCAGGGTCATCGCCAGGTAGGGCGAGTTGGCGCTCCTGCCGGCCAGGTTGCCGCGCTCGAAGACGCGGCTCGCGGCGGGATCGTAGAGGGTGAGCTCGGCGGGAGCCCCGACGAGCAGACCCTGGCCCTGGCCGGCGAGCCGGCCGATCCGGGCGGGGCTGCTGGAAAGCACGCGAGCGATGTCCGTCCAGTCGAGCAGCCCGGTGTTGACGACGGCCGCGTGCACCACGGAGAGGGCGGATTCGAGGCCGACCATGCCGTTCGCCGCGGCGTCCCACTCGCAGTCCTTCGCCTCGACCGGGTGCGGGGCGTGGTCGGTGGCGACGATGTCGATGGTGCCGTCGGCGAGGCCGGCGCGCAGGGCTTCGACGTCTTCGCGGCGGCGGAGCGGCGGGTTGACTTTGAACCGGGCGTCGTAGCCGACGACCAAGTCCTCGGTGAGCAGCAGGTGGTGCGGGGTGGCCTCGGCGGTCACCTGGATGCCGCGGGCCTTGGCCCAGCGGATGACGTCGACCGAGCCGGCCGTCGACACGTGGCACACGTGCAGACGCGACCCGACGTGCTCGGCGAGCAGCACATCGCGGGCGATGATCGACTCCTCGGCGACCGCGGGCCAGCCGACCATCCCGAGTTCGCTTGAGAGTGCCCCCTCGTTCATCTGCGCCTTCTCGGTCAGGCGCGGTTCCTGGGAGTGCTGGGCGACAACGCCGTCGAACGCCTTCACGTACTCGAGGGCCCGGCGCATCAACAGCGGGTCGGAGACGCAGAAGCCGTCGTCGGAGAAGACCCGAACCCGGGCACGACTGGTGGCCATGGCGCCCAGTTCGGCCAGGCGCTCCCCCGCAAGCCCGACGGTGACGGCGCCGATCGGCTGCACGGTGACATAGCCGGCGCGCTCACCGAGGGCGAGAACCTGGTCGACGACGCCGGCGGTGTCCTGCACGGGCGAGGTGTTGGCCATCGCAAACACGCTGGTGAAGCCGCCCACGGCCGCGGCCTGACTGCCGGTCAGGATGGTTTCACTCTGTTCGAAGCCCGGTTCGCGCAGGTGCGTGTGCAGGTCGACCAGGCCGGGCAGAGCGATCAGGCCGGCCGCGTCGACGACGGTTGCGCCGGCACCAGAAAGCCCGGAACCGATCTCCACAATCTTGCCGTCGGCGAGGACAAGGTCAGTGCGGGTGCCGTCCGCGAGTGTCGCACCTCGAATCAGGTACGGCGTGCTGGCCGCGCTGTCGCTGGACATCTATGAATCCTCCCGATCGCCGGACAACAGCAGGTACAGTGCCGCCATCCGCACTGAAACCCCGTTTGCGACCTGTTCGCGCACGGTTGAGCCGGCCGAATCGGCCGCCGCTGAAGATATTTCCAAGCCGCGATTCATGGGGCCGGGGTGCATCACAATGGTAGTCGGGGCCAGACGGCCGAAGCGCTCATCGTCCAGGCCCCAGCGGCGCGAGTACTCGCGGCTGTTCGGGAAGAAAGCGGCGTCCATGCGTTCCTGCTGGATGCGCAGCATCATCACCACGTCGGGCCCGGCGTCGATGGCCGCGTCCAGGTCGAAGCCCGACTCGGCCGGCCAACCG
Organism: Cryobacterium sp. TMT2-4; assembly: GCF_004402575.1. Taxonomy (NCBI): domain Bacteria; kingdom Bacillati; phylum Actinomycetota; class Actinomycetes; order Micrococcales; family Microbacteriaceae; genus Cryobacterium; species Cryobacterium sp. TMT2-4. Next base: position 16,595 of record NZ_SOGE01000007.1, read on the forward strand.
CTCATGTCCATCGGCAGCAGGGTAGGCGGAGCGATCAGGCTCACGTGCGCGCCGAGCGTGGTGAGCAGCCAGAGGTTCGAGCGGGCCACCCGGGAGTGCAGGATGTCACCGACGATGGTGACCGTGACGCCGTCCAGGTCCCGACCGCGCGCGGCACCCTGGTGCAGCCGACGACGGATGGTGAACGCGTCCAGCAGCGCCTGGGTCGGATGCTCATGGGTGCCGTCGCCCGCGTTGATGATGCCGGCGTCGATCCAGCCGCTTTCGGCCAGCACGTGGGGTGCCCCGGAGGCCGGATGGCGGATGACGACCCCGTCGGCACCCATCGCGGCGAGGGTTTGAGCGGTGTCCTTGAGGCTTTCGCCCTTCGACACGCTCGAGCCCTTGGCGCTGAAGTTGATCACGTCCGCGCTCAGCCGTTTCGCGGCGGCCTCGAAGGAGATCCGGGTCCGCGTCGAATCCTCGAAGAACAGGTTGACCACGGTCTTGCCGCGCAGGGTGGGCAGCTTCTTCACCTCGCGGTTGGCGACATCAGCCATGTCCTCGGCGATGTCGAGCAGCAGGATCGCCTCGTCGCGACTCATGCCCTTGGTCGAGAGGAGGTGCCTCATCACCCGACCCCCTCGTCAGCGCCTTCGAGGGGTCCGCCGTCGATGCTGACGAACTCGTCGCCGTCGACCTCGAGCAAGTGCAGGTTGATGCGTTCCGCGGTGGAGCTGGGCAGGTTCTTGCCCACGAAGTCGGCCCGGATCGGCAGTTCGCGGTGGCCGCGGTCCACGAGCACGGCCAGGCGCACGACGGTCGGCCGCCCGTGGTCGCCGAGTGCGTCGAGGGCGGCGCGGATGGTGCGGCCCGAGTAGAGCACATCGTCGACGAGCACCACCGTGACGCCGTCGACGCTGCCGGGCACCAGGGTGCGGGTCGGCGTGCGGGTGCGGGTGTGGCCGAGGTCATCGCGGTACATGGTGACGTCGAGGGAGCCGACCCGGACATCCGTCGCCGTGGGCTCGATGCGCGCGATGGTCTCGGCGATGCGCCGGGCCAGAACGACCCCGCGAGTGGGGATGCCGAGGATCACAAGGTTCTCGGCGCCTCGATTGGACTCCAGGATCTCGTGGGAGATCCGAGTCAACGCTCGAGCGATATCAGCCTGGTTCAACACGGTGCGTGCCATCAACCCGACCTCCTTCCCCGCCTCACCGGACGGCTGTTAAAGGATGTCATTTCCGGGTCTTACACTAGCACCCGACGCGGGCTCCCTCGTGCTGGGCCTAACCGCCCCCAGGGGCGCCGAAGTGGCTGCCGACCTTGATTGGTTGCCGGCCCCAGGCGAGGGAGGACGACGCCATGTCGCCCCATGGCAGCGAGAAGAACATCGAGAGGTCCCCGGGCCCATCCCCGTCCGCGTCCGAGGTGAGCGCCCCGGCCGTCAGCAGCCAGCGGTGGGCATTCACGGACCTCGACGTCACCCTGCAGCTGCAGGGCACCACCCCTATGCGCTCGGCCTGGCCATCCTTCATCGCCGGCACCGTTACCGGCATCACGGTCTCCACCTGAGACCTTCGCGGCTGAGCTCAGCCGACCGAGTTGCTACTGAGGAAGTCCAGGAATTCCGCCGGGTCGGTCAGTCCGCCGTAGTAGACCCTGCCGTTGACGAGCACGGTCGGCGTGCCCCGGATCCGGGTGATCTCGGCATCCGCAATCACGCCGTTCAGGGCTTGCTCGGTGTTGGCCCGGGACCAGGCCTGGTACTCGCCGGCCGCGAGGCAGTCGTCGATGTCGACGGGGTTGTCGACGAGGGCCGCAAGCTCCGGATCGCCGAGCCCCGCGGTGTTCTCGGCGGGCTGGTTCGCAAACAGGGCCGCCTGGTAGGCGAGCAGGTTCTCCGGGTTGAGGGTGGCCTGGCAGGTAAGCGCGGCGGATGCCCTGGTCGAGTAGGCCGTTCCCTGCGAGACCCGGTCGAGGAAAGTGAGCGAGTGCAGCCGCAGGGTGATGGTCCCGTCAGAGGCGAGGGCAGCCAGCTCGCCGCCGTTCGTCTCCTCGAACTGCCGGCAGTACGGGCACATCGGGTCGAAGTAGACGTCGACGAGCGCGGCGCCGGTGCCGACCGACAGGTAGCCGTCGTCGAAGTGGGCCGCACCGACGGTGCCGGTGGGCAGGGCTTCCTGCGACGCATCCCCGTTCGCCTCATCCGCCCGCGGCTCGCTCGTGGACGAACTCCACGGCTGGTCGCCCACGGCTCCGTTCACGGCCGCCACGATGAGCGGAATCACGGTCGCGGTGACGACGAGGGCGATCACGAGCGCCAGGGTGGTGGCGGCGATGCCCACGTAGCCGAGAACGAGCCCGGTGATCGCCAGACCCCGGCCGCCCTCATGGGTGCGCCTGATCTGCCCCAGGGCGAGGTGCCCGGTGATCACGGCCGCCAGGGACACGAAGAACGCCGACACCAGGGAGATGATCGCCAGTGTGTTCGTCTTCGGCGCCGCCGGGAAGGGCGACTGTCCGTAGGCCGGCGGATACGGCTCCGGGGCGCGGGGCGGGGCGGGCTCGGTGTTGGTCATGCGTTCCCCCCCCCCTGGCAGAACGGATTACGCGGATGGTGCGGTCTGGGCGATGCGCCCGAGGAGTCCGTTCACGAATCCGGCCGAGTCATCCGTCGACAGGATTTTGGCGGCCTCNTTTGGCGGCCTCGACCGCCTCGTCGATGGCGACAGCGTGCGGGACGGCGTCGTTGAAGAGGATCTCCCAGATGCCGATGCGCAGGATGGCGCGGTCGAGGACGGGCATGCGAGCCAGCGTCCAGCCCTGCGAGTACGTCTCGATGAGTTCGTCGATCTCCTCGCGGTGATCCACGACGCCGTCGATGATGTCCCGGGCGTAGAGCCAGGAGGCCATCCGGGCCGGCTCGCTCGCGGCGCGCTGCGCCTCGAGGGCGAGCGACTCCGGGATGGTGCTCTGCCGCACGTCTGCGGCATACAGGATGTCGATCGCACGCTTGCGCGCCTTGGTCCGAGCGCTCACTAGTTGACGCGGCCCAGGTAGTCCCCGGTGCGGGTGTCGACCTTGACTCGGGTGCCCTGCTCGAGGAACAGGGGAACCTGGATCTGGAAGCCCGTTTCGACGGTGGCCGGCTTGGTGCCGCCGGTTGAGCGGTCGCCCTGAAGGCCCGGCTCGGTGTAGGTGATTTCGAGAACGACGGAGGCCGGCAGCTCGACATAGAGGGGGTTGCCGTTGTGCAGGGCGATCGTCACGTTCTGGTTCTCGAGCATGAAGTTGACGGCGTCGCCCACAACGACGGCCGGAACGTGCAGCTGATCGAAATCGGACACGTCCATGAAGACGTAGGAGTCGCCGTCCGCGTACAGGTACTGGAAGTCCTGGCGGTCGACGTTCTCGGTCTCGATCTTCGCGCCGGCGTTGAAGGTGCGGTCGACGGTCTTGCCCGTCACGACGTTCTTCAGCTTGGTGCGGACGAAGGCGCCGCCCTTGCCCGGCTTGACGTGCTGGAAATCGGTGACTGCCCACAGCTGGCCATCGATGTTGAGCACGACGCCATTCCGGATATCGGCGGTTGATGCCATGAAAATGTGTTCCGTTCACTGGGTTCAATTAGAAAGGTGCGCGGCCGAATCGGCCATCATCGAGTGTAGTTGCCCGCAGCCCGCGCACCAAAGGCGCGAGACCCGGCCGGTCAGGCGGTCGCCGGCACCGACCTCGCGATGAAGTCCAGGGCCAGACGGTAGGAATCGAAGCCGAACCCGGCGATCACCCCGGTGGCCACGGCGCTGACGACGCTCGTGTGGCGGAACGTTTCCCGGGCGTGCGGGTTGGACAGGTGCACCTCGACCAGGGTGACGCCGGCCTTCGTCACGAGAGCGGCGGCATCCCGCAGCGCGTAGCTGTAGTGCGTGAACGCCGCCGGGTTCAGGATGACGGGGATGCGCTCGTCGACGGCCTCGTACAGCCAGTGGATGAGCTCGGCCTCGTCATCCGTCTGGCGCACGTCGACCGTCGTCCCCGCCGGGGCGGCCCGCGTCAGCATCGCGCGCAGCTGATCGAGATCGGCCGACCCGTAAACGTCGGGTTCGCGACTGCCGAGCCGCCCCAGGTTCGGGCCGTTCAGAACGAGAACTGTACTCATTCCCACAGCCTAAGGGAGTACGCGGGCGCCGAAGGCCAGGGCAGGATCAGGGCAGGATCGGCCCGACCGAGATCATCACGCAGTACACCAGGATCATCACCAGCGAGTAGCGGAACATCCGCCTGGCCCAGGCGGCGGGATCGGCGGCGCGCAGACCGATGACACCCAGCCAGATCCAGTAAGCGCCGAGCACACCCATGACCGCCGTATAGACGTAGCCCACGTAGCCGAATACCGACAAGAGGAGGGTGGAGACAACGAATCCGACCGTGTAGACGAGGATCTGAACTGTGGTGTTCGGGACGCCCCGCACCACGGAAATGACGGGCACGCCGGCACGGGCGTATTCGTCGTGGCGGTAGATGGCGATGGAGTAGAACTCGGGCATCTGCCAGAGGAACACGGCCAGGAAGGCGAGCACGGCTGCGATGTCGATGGCGCCGGTGACGGCGACGTAGCCGGCCAGAATGGGCGCTGCGCCCGAGACGCTGCCGACCAGGGTGCCGTGGATCGACATGCGCTTGGACAGCATGCCGTAGAGCACGACATAGACGAGGAAGCCGACCAGGCCGACGGCGACGACGAGCCAGTTCGTCCAGGCGATGAGCGTCGCCATGCCGAAAACGAACAGCAGGCTTGAGAAGGTGACCGCGTTCCGCACGCCGATGCGGCCGGTGACCGTGGCCCGCTTCTTCGTGCGTTCCATCACCGTGTCGATGTCGCGGTCGAGTACGTTGTTGAGCACGGTGGCCGAAGCAATCACGAGCGTGGTGCCCAGGCAGAGAGCCGCGAACAGGAAAAGATCCACCTGGCCCCGGGCCGCGAGTAGAAAGCCCGCCGCGGCTGTCAACGCGTTGCCGTAGAGAACGCCGGGTTTGGTCAGGGAGTAGTACAGCGTGACCGTGTCACGGATGCCCGTGCCGTCGGCCCGGCCGGCGAGAGCCCCGTCGGTGCCGTCCACCCGATTGCGAACGAAGAATGGTACGCGCGCAGTCATGCGGAAAGGGGTCCCATCGGGTCGTCGGTCGTGATCAATCATATGCCGCCGAATCTGTGCACGACCCGTGCCGGCCGACATCACACTGGCGCGCGTCGCGGCGCCTCTATCCGGCGCTGATCCAGGGCGGTAGGGTGTCGAAGCCGGTCGTTTGGTCGGCGCCAGGCCAAGAACAAGGGTGTGACATGGCCGGAAGATTCACCATCTATCGGGACCAGTCGGGCCGCTACCGATTCTGTTTCTCCGCGGACAACGGGCAGAGCATCCCGTCGCCGGAGACCTATTGCACGGAGGACGAGGCCCGGAAAATGGTTGACTCTCTGCGCTCCAACGTCAGCCCACGCAGCCGCCGCACGCACTGAGGCCAGCGCCTGTCTCCGAACCGTCATCCCCGTGGCGACAGGGGTGCAACCGCGTTCTGCTCACCCTGGCCTTGCAGTCGCCCTGCATCGGTCGAATTGGCCCACCACGCGTCACGTCAGGGGAGAAATTGACAGACCACGAAAGCGCGGGTCGTCGGCCCCGCGCCGCCTGGCGAGGATCTGCGTCGGGTAGCGCCAACGCCCGCACACCACGGAGGCGTCGCGTCCTCCGAAACCTCCTCGTCATCCTGGCCAGCGCCCTGGTCGTCTCGTTTCTGACCGAGGCCTTCCTGATCCGCACGTTCTACATCCCGACCGGATCGATGCAGGACACCCTGCAGATCGACGACCGCATTATCGTGAACGAGCTCGTCCCCGACGTCGTCGACATCGATCGCGGCGACATCGTCGTTTTCAGGGATCCCGGCGGATGGCTCGGTCCGGTCGCTCCGGCCCCGATCGAGGCAGGGAACACCGTTGTCGACGGCATCCAGTGGCTCGCCGCTGAGGCCGGCCTCCGGGTTCCGGATTCCGATGACCACCTCGTGAAACGCGTCATCGGCCTCCCCGGCGACGATGTGGCCTGTTGCGACGCGGCGGGCAGCACTACCGTCAACGGCGAGCCGATCACCGAGCCCTACCTCAAGCTTCCGCCCGGGGCCATCCGAACGTCGGAGTACGACTTTTCCGTGACCGTGCCGGCCGGCGGTCTCTGGGTCGAGGGCGACAACCGTTACAACTCGGCGGACAGCCGGCTGCACACAGACACACCCGGCAACGGATTCGTGCCCGTCTCCCATGTGGTCGGCCGGGCGTTCGTGATCAACTGGCCGCTCAGCCACTGGTCCTGGCTCGGCGGCTGACCCGCCGCCCCGACACCGCCCCCGCCGTTCCCGTTCCCGCCCCCGCCCCCGCCCCCGCCCCAATACCAGACCCCCAGTCTCGGGCGAATTCGACGGAGATTTTGGCCCCACGCGTCCCAAACCGGCCAAACCGTGCCAGATTGCGCAAAATCCACGTCGAATTCGTTCGTTCCATTCGGCCGCGCTGCGTGGGACTACGTCGGCGAAAAAGCGCCCTCTGGCCAGCGTCGCACAAGCCGGATACGACGAGACGACGAGTCAAAAGCAGATGCCAGCGCTGGCACCCTCGAGTGCCTCCCGGCGCGAGAGCACCGGCATCCGTTGGCGCGCTCCCCAGCGCTTCCCGACGCTCCGCAACGCCCTGGAACGTCGTGGCGTGCCCCGCGGCCTGACCACGGGATCGGTTGCCGCCGCGGTCGTTCTCTTTCTCGGCGCGTTCAGGCAGCCCTGCACCGCTAGCGAGGAGGCGCGTTCACCTTGGGCGGCCGGCCCTGGGCCAGGAGGGCCGCCGGGGACTCTCCGGCGGACGACCAGGGACCCTCCCAGCCGATCACGGCGAAAGCCGAGGTCGGCAGGGACACGGTCGTGCCGGCGAGAGCGGTGGCCAGATCCTCGAGGCCGGGATTGTGGCCCACCAGGACGACGGTGTGCATGGTGCCCGGCAGCGCCCGAACAATGCTCTGCAGTTCGCCGGCCGAGGTGGCATACACCGCATGTTCGACACGGATCGGCGGAGTGCTCTCGAACTCGGCCGCCACGAGGTCCCAGGTGGCCCGCGCGCGCTCCGCCGGTGACACGACCGCGAGATCGATGCGGTAGCCGCTGTGGGACAGCCACGCTCCGGTGAGCGGCGCCTGCCGTACCCCACGTTTTGCCAGCGGCCGGTCGACGTCGGCCTGGCCGCCCGCCCAGTCCGACTTGGCGTGCCGCAACAGGATCAGGGTGCGTTCAGGCATCGCCCGGCCCCGCGCCCACCCGGCCGGCAACACAGACGTTGACACTTTCCAATCGCTCACCGCTGATCATCATCCTGTCAGTCTGCCACTGCATCCACGCCGGTGGCCGGGAGTTCGCAGACGCCCTCGTCGTGGGCGACGAACATGCCCGTGATGCGCACCACTTTGCCGAAGGATTCGGCGAGTTCCCGGGCCCAGGCCTGGTCGGGCGCGGTCAGCGCCGCGGTGCCCGGTCGCTCGAGGGTGAGGATGACGCTGCCGCACGGGCCGTGCTCGGACAGGAGCCGACCGACCGCCGCGGCCATGACGGCGGCACCGCCGGGTTTCGGACGGAGCGGGATGTCGTCGACGGGAATCAGCAGGGGAATCTGCCGCCCGCAGGCGTCGAGCAGCATGAACCAGAGCTGGCGGCTAATCGCGTGGCCGACGAGGTCGGCCACCCGGTCTCGCGCCTGCTCGGTCGTGGTCACTGGGGCAGCGTCTTCGACGCGCAGAGGGGTTGTCATGCCACCCAGACTGGACGCGCGGACATCCGTCGCGGTCCCCGTCCACAGGGCCGGGCTCGGGAGGGAGCGGTGGAGGAGAGTGAACTCGACGGCGTCGCTCAGGGAGTCATCGTAGATCGGCTTCTGCAGCACCGCCCGGCTGGGCGCGGTGCACACCTCGCCCTGGTTGAACGCGAAGAGCACGAACCCTTCCAGGGCCTTGTCGTAGAACGCATCCTTCTCCTGGGCGACGTCGCCGAAGAAGATGTTGGGGCTCTTTCTGCCGAGCTTCATGGTCGACGGGATGATATTGGAGCTCGCGTACTGCATGATCCGACGCCCGGTCGAGGTCTCTCCCATGAACGCGATCTTGCGGATACGGTTGGACGACGCGAGCGGCTTGCCGGCCTCGATGCCGAAACCGTTGACGACGTTGAGCCCTCCCGTCGGCAGCACATCGCCGATCAGTTCGATCAGCACGAGGATCGACACCGGGGTCTGATCGGCCGGCTTCAGCACGATCGCGTTGCCGGCGGCCAGGGCCGGGGCCAGCTTCCAGACGGCCATCAGGAGTGGGAAGTCCCACGGGATGATCTGCCCGACGACGCCGAGCGGCTCGTGGAACTGGTCGGAGACCATGTCGCCGCCCAGCTCGGCGTGGTCGCCATCCTAGGCGCGGATGGAGGCAGCGAAATAGCGGAAGTCGTCGGAACAGAGCGGGATGTCCGCGTTCAACGTCTCGCGCACCGGCTTGCCGTTCTCCCAGGTCTCGTCGACCGAGAGCAGGTCGAGGTTCGCACCGATGATGTCGGCGATCTTGTTGAGCACGGCCGCGCGCTCGGTCGACGAGGTCTTGCCCCACACCGGCGCTGCACTATGCGCGGCGTCCAGGGCCAGTTCGATATCCTCCGCGGTGCCGCGGGCCACCTCGGCGAACGGCTTCCCGTTGACGGGTGAGATGTCTTCGAAGTACTGGCCCCTGACGGGCTTGACCCACTCGCCGCCGATCCAGTTCTCGTAGCGGGGCTTGAAGGTGACGAGGGCGCCCGGTGTTCCGGGGTTGGAATAGACGGTCATGATGTCTCCTCGTCGACGACGTCGTCGGTGTGGAACCGCGGGACGCGGACCTGGACCTTGATCCGAGGAAGGAGAACGTTGCTTCAGCGTTGCGGGATATTGCGGGCGGGGCCGCGGAGCCGTCGCGGCGCAACTCGTCCGCGATCCGGTTCAATCGGGCGACCACGGATGCCCGCTTCGGCGACCGCGCCGGCAGCAGTTCGAGGCACGCGCGCCAGACCTCAGCGTCGTAGGTCGCCTCGTCGGTGCGGGCGAACTCCAGCAGGAGTTCGGCGGACGCGTCGCTGAGCATGGCCTGCCGCAGCCGCGCAGAGATCCCGGCGCGGATCTGGACGATTCCCGGCGCGGTCGAGCTCGGTAGCACGGGCCCCCGGTAGGCCCCCAACGCCACCCGGTGCGTGCCGGGCTCCAGGGATGCCAGCACGCGCTGGGCGTCCAGTTCGACGGATGTCTCGAGCCGGTAGGGCCGCGAGGCGATGCCGCCACGGGGGCTGGTCTGCTCGAGCACCCCGCGCAGCCGCACCATCTCGGCACGCAGGTTGTCGACCGCGTTGGTTTGGTCGGTGAGCAGCAGCGAGTGCCGGTCGTTGGATGCGCAGTTCCGCTTCCAGGGCCGCGACGGCCGCCTCCACGAGCGGGAGAGTCTGCGGGGCCACCGCCTCGTCGCCGCCCGTGATGTCGATGACGCCGAGGATGGAGCCGGAATGCGGGTCGGGGATGCGCACGGCCGTGCAACTCCACGGATGCGCCAACTGGTTGAAATACTCGGCCCGCTGAATCTGGATTCCGTGATCGAGGGCCAGGGCCGTGCCCGGCGCGCTCGTGCCGACCCGGCGCTCGGACCAGTCCGACCCCTCGACGAACAGCATCCCCTCCGCCTTACTCCGCACGGTTCGGTCACCGTCGATCCAGAGCGGGCGACCGAACTCGTCACCGATGGCCACGATCAGGCCGGAGTGAAAGGCGTGCCGGATGAGCAGGTTGTGCACGACCGGGAGCACGGCGGCCAGCGGATGCCGGTCGCGCAGCTCGTCGGAGCTGAGTTCGTGTTAGTGGACGAGCCTCAGCGAATCAAGGCTGAGGGCGAGCGACCGTTGCCAGGACTCCTGCACCAGCTTGCGCACGCCCGGACCGACGAACCGTTCCGTGACTGCCGCCTCCTGGGCCGCCGTCAGGTCCGCGAAGTCTCCGCCTCCGCTCTCGCCGGCCGCACGGACGATCCACGGACTCGTCCTGAAGCCTCCGAACAGCTTCGGTCAGCGGCGACCGGCTGCGCCGGTCTGGGAATCAGTCTGGGCCCACGGATGCGGCGCGAATGGTTAGGAGCCGATCTCCTGGTAGGCGGCGAACAACAACGACGAGTCCGGTCCTTCGAGCACGGTCGGCTTCCCGATGTCGTCGAGCACGATGAATCGCAGCATGCCGCTGCGGGTCTTCTTGTCGCGCTGCATGGTGGCGAGCAGGGTGCTCCAGCGGCCGACCGGATAGGTGGTGGGCAGGGTGAGCGATTCGAGGATGCGACGGTGCCGGTCGACGGCCTCGTCCGAGAGCCGGCCGCTCAGCCGGGCGACCTCCGCCGCGAACATCATGCCGACGGCAACGGCCGCCCCGTGCCGCCAGCCATAGCGTTCGGCGTGCTCGACGGCGTGGCCGAGGGTGTGCCCGTAGTTCAGAATCTCACGCAGGCCGGACTCCCTGAAGTCTTCCCCCACGACCCGGGCCTTCATCCCGATCGCGAGTTCGAGCACGCGCCGGAACTGCGGGGTGTGCGGGTCGGTGACGGCCGTGACATCCGCTTCGACGATGTCCAGGATCTCGGGCAGCTGGATGAACCCGGCCTTCACGATCTCGGCGAAGCCGGCCAGGATCTCGTTACGCGGCAGGTCGTCGAGCACGTCCAGGTCGCAGATGACGGCGGCGGGCGCGTAGAAGGTGCCGACAAGGTTCTTGCCCTCGGCGGTGTTGATGCCGTTCTTGCCGCCGACGGCGGCGTCGACCATGCCGAGCACGCTGGTCGGGATCTGCACCAGGCGCACGCCACGGAGCCAGGTCGCGGCGACGAAGCCGGCCAGGTCGGTGACGGCGCCGCCGCCGAAGCCGATCACGGCATCCGTACGACTGAAGTCGGCCTGACCCATGACCTGCCAGCAGAACGCGGCCACCTCGACGCGCTTGGCAGCCTCGGCGTCGGGCACCTCGGCGATCAGCACCTCGAATCTGCCGAGCAGGCTCTCGCGCAGGGCGACGGCGCGGGCGCCCAGGTGTGAGGTGTGCACGATGAGCACCTTCGCCACCTTCGGGCCGAGCTGTTCGACGACGTCGTCGACGAGGCCGCGACCGATCAGAACGGGGTAGCTGTCGGCGCCGGCAACCGTGATAACGGTGGTGGCGGGCTCGGTGGAATCAGGCACAGGTGCTCCGGTCATGATCTTTTCTTGGTCCATTTCACGACGTCATCAGCGATGGCGCCCAGGGGACGGTGCGAGGTGTCGAAACGGATGCCGGCCAGCGCCTCATAGATCGGGCGCCGGAGGGCGTAGATGCGCTTCCAATCGGCGATTCCGCCCGTGAGCAGCGGCCGTTTCGCCCCGCCGATCCGGGCCCCGACGGCTCGAGCGGACACGCTCAGGTACACCACGGAGCACTCAGCAAGGTCGGCCTGAGTCTCCTCGTCGAGCACGGCTCCCCCGCCGAGCGAAACCACGGCCTGCTCGGTGAGGGCCTGCACCACGGCCTGGCGTTCGAGCACCCGGAAGTGCTCTTCACCGTGCTGCCCGAAGAGGTCCGTGATCGGCCCGTGCAGGGCGACGATCCGGTGGTCGGTGTCGATGAACGGCACATCGAGGGACTTCGCCACTTTCCGGCCGATCTTGGTCTTGCCGGCGGCCATGGGACCGATGAAGACGAGGGGCAGGATCGGATGCGTCGGCGCGGCCATTGTGATTCTCCGGCGCCTCTAAAGGGAAGCGTCGCTGGACGCGCCCGTCTGGAGATTCGCCGGCATTCCGGCCAGGTAGGAATCCAGGTTGCGGCGCGTCTCCACGATGGAGTCACCACCGAACTTCTCCAGGACCGAGTTGGCCAGCACCAGAGCGACCATGGCTTCCGCGACCACGCCGGCGGCCGGCACGGCACAGACATCCGACCGCTGGTGGTGCGCGGGGGCAGCCTCGCTCGTGGCCACGTCAACCGTGCGGAGGGCGCGCGGGATCGTGGAGATGGGCTTCATGCCGGCGCGCACGCGCAACACGGTTCCGGTGCTCATGCCGCCTTCGGTGCCGCCGGCCCGGTCGCTGACCCGCTGGATGCGACCGTCGGCCTGCACAAGCTCGTCGTGCGCCTCCGAGCCGCGCCGGGTGGTGGTCAGGAAACCGTCCCCGACCTCGACCCCCTTGATGGCCTGGATGCCCATCAGCGCGGCCGCCAGCTGCGAATCGAGGCGGCGATCCCAGTGCACGAAAGAACCGAGTCCGGGAGGAAGGTTGTAGGCCAGCACCTCGACGACCCCGCCGAGGGTGTCGCCCTCCTTGTGGGCCAGGTCGACCTCGGCCACCATCCGGGCGGAGGTGACGGCGTCGAAGCAGCGCAGCGGGTCGGCGTCGAGGGCGTCGACGTCGCCGGGTAGCGGTAGCGGGGCGTCGACGGGCACGCGAACCGGCCCGATCGACAGGGTGTGGCTGACCAGGGTGATGCCGAGCTCGGCCAGGAACGACCGGGCGACGGCGCCGAGCGCGACGCGTGCCGCGGTCTCCCGGGCGCTGGCGCGCTCCAGTACCGGGCGGGCCTCGCCGAAGCCGTACTTCTGCATGCCGACCAGATCGGCGTGGCCGGGCCGGGGACGGGTCAGGGGGGCGCCGCGTCCGCGCGCGGACGTGGTCTCCACCGGTGCGGGACTCATCACCTCGGCCCACTTGGGCCATTCAGTGTTGCCGATCCGCAGGGCAACCGGTCCGCCCATGGTGAGGCCGTGGCGCACGCCGCCCGAGATGTTCAGTTCGTCCTGCTCGAACTTCTGGCGCGCGCCTCGGCCGTAGCCGAGTTTGCGGCGTGCCAAGTCGAGGCGGATCGCATCTAGAGTAACCGGGATTCCAGCGGGCAAACCCTCGACAATGGCGATGAGTTCGGGGCCGTGGGACTCTCCGGCGGTGAGCCAACGAAGCATGACCACTATCCTGTCACAGCCTTCCCGGTCAGGGCGCCGCGCATGGCGTGCAGCACCACGTCCTCATTCGGGAGCGGCTCGAACGGGTTGCCGGAGACGAAGATGCGCACCTGGATCAGGGCCTGGTGCAGCAGCATCCCCTCTCCGGACACCGCGATGCCGCCCACCGACGACCAGGACCGGGCGAGGGCGCTGGGCCAGGGGGAATAGCTGACGTCGAACAGGAGCGCCTGCCGGCGCAGCCCGGCGGGAAACTCGGCGCCCGGGTCGCTGCCCCCGGGCAGGGTGCTGATCACCAACTCGCTGACGCGGGCAGGGTCGGGCAGGTCGGTGAGCGGGTATACCCGTACCACGACCCCGAGGCTCTGCCCCAGTTCGACCAGATCGGCCGCCTTCGCCGGGGTACGCACGAGCACGTCGACCAGCTCCGCGCCCAGCTCAGCCGCGGCGACCAGGGCGGATGCCGCGGTGGCGCCGGCGCCGAGCAGGCACACGTGCACCGCGCGGCGCACTCCGCCTTCGGCAAGGGCACGCACCAGGCCGGTGACGTCCGTGTTGAAACCCTGCAACGTTCGCCGGCCGTCGGCTTCACCGAACAGCACCGTGTTGACGGAGCCGGTCTGAGCGGCGACCCGGTCGATGCCGTCGAGCTGCGCCTGGACCTCGTGCTTGAGGGGCATCGTGAGGGAGAGGCCGCGCCAGTCTGCGCCCCGGGACGCGAGGAAGTCCGGCAGTCCGCCCGCCGGCACCCGCACGGCGTCGTAGCGCCAGTTCAGGCCGAGCGCCTGGTACGCGGCCCGGTGCAGTGCCGGGGAGAGGGAATGCTCGACGGGCGAGCCCAGCACCGCGAGACGGCGCACGCGGGCAGAGTCACGGGCGGGGGCCGGCACGGATGCGTCGGGCTCAACCATATTCGGGGTGCTCATCCATCCAGGCCAGCCATTTGTTCACGGCGGCGTCGTGCTCCGCGATCGTGGTGGAGAAGATCGTCTCCCCCGTGTCGAGGTTCCAGGACACGAAGTACAGCCAGGTGCCGTCGGCGGGGTTCACGGCAGCGTCGATCGCGATGTCGCCGGGGTTCGAGATCGGCCCCACGGGAAGCCCGGGGTGCACATAGGTGTTGTAGGCGTTGGCGGCGTCGGCGCGTTCGGCATCCGTTGTCTTCACCCGGTCGGTCGCCCCGGTCCCGTAGGCCACGGTAGCGTCGGACTGCAGGAGCCCGCTCTGCCACTGCGCCGGGTCGAGCCGGTTCAGGAACACGCGCGAAACCTTGTAGAAATCCTCCGTGAGCCCCGCTTCGCGTTGGATCAGGGCCGCGACAACGATGGTCTTCCAGCGGTTCTCGGGCGCGACCTCGGCAGCGTCGAGAGCCTCGAACTGTCGGTCGACGAGCGTGCGGATGGCCTCGGGCGCCGTGGTCTCCGGGGGGAACGTGTAGGTGGCCGGGAACAGGAACCCCTCGAGGGTGGTTGCCTCGCCCGGCAGGCCGTAGGGCTCGACGTCGGCGGCCGCGGCCTCGAGATCGACCAAGGGAATGCTGGTGCCCTCGCTGATCAGCTGGAGCACCGAGGCAGTCGTGGTTCCCTCGGGTATCACCACGGTCTGTTCGAGCTTGTTGTCCGGGTCGAGCAGGGCGTCGAGGGCGGCACGGCCGCTCATCTTGCCGGCCAAACGATAGGCGCCGGGCTGGAAGACGGGTGCCGGGCTCTCCGCGCGGAGCACCTCGTAGAACGCGTCGTAGCTCTTCACCACGTCCTGGGCGAGGAGGGAGTTCGCGACGTCCTGACCGGTTTCACCGTCGTGGATCATCACGATGACCTCGTCGCCTCCGGCGCCGTCGTAGTCCGCCGGGCCCTGCACCATGCCGATCACGGTACCGATCGGCTCCTGGAGCAGGAGGGCGGCGGCACCGGCGAGTCCGGCCAGGATCAGGAAGACGATCAGGCAGCCCCAGGCGCCCCGGCGGCCCCTCTTCTGCGGCACCGGAGCGGAGTCCAGCAGGGCGCGACGACTGGACCGGGTGCCTTCGCCCCGTGACTCACGGATGGCCCGACGCGAACTGAGAGGGTCCGCCGGGTCGATGGGGCTTGTCGGGTCGCCCGGCTCGGCCGGGGCTCCGGTGCTGTCGGCGGGAGGCGGTGTCATCGTTGAGGCTGCCCTTCATTCGGTGCGGCAGCTGGCGGGGACCCGGCTGGAAACTGGTCGCGCACGAGATCGACGGCGGTGCCGGCGGGTGTGCCCAGGGTGCGTTCGGTGTCGAGGGCATGCTGGAGGATGATGACCGCGGCGACTTGGTCGATCACGGGTTTTTGGGTTTTGGCCTTCCGCCCCGCGGAGCGCAGGACCGACTGCGCCGCGACGGTGGAAAGGCGCTCATCGACCAGGCGAACCGGAACGGCCAGGGACCGGGCCAGCAGCTCGGCGAACCCCACCGCATCGTTGGTCGACGCCGTGCGGTTGCCGGAGAGCGCGAGCGGCAGCCCGACCACCACCTCAACGGCGTCGAGCTCGGCCACCACGGCCACGATCCGGGCCACGTCCAGGCTGCCGGAGTGGTCGCGGCCCACGGTCTCGACCGGGATTGCCAGCAGGCCGTGCGCGTCGCTGCGGGCCAGGCCGATCCGGGCTTTCCCGACGTCGACTCCCACCCGCACACCGTGACGCATGGTTCAGCCTGCTACGGCGGATCGAACGGCCGCGAGAGCGTTCGGGATGGCTGCTGCGTCGGTGCCGCCGCCCTGGGCGAGGTCGTCCTTGCCGCCGCCGCCGCCGCCGAGGATGCCGGCGACCTGCTTCGCCAGGGCTCCCGCACGCTGGCCGGCCTCCCGGGCCGCGGGGTTGGTGGCCACGATGACGACGGGCTTGTCGGCGACCACGGCCGCGAGGGCTACGACCGCCGGCGTGCTGCCGAGCTGCGTGCGGGTGGCCGTGACCAGCATCCGCAGGTCGTCAGCGGAGCCCAGCGTGCCGACCTGCTCGGCCACGACATTGACGGAACCGGCCAGCTTTGCCGAGGCGACGAGGGCCGGCACCCTGTCGGAGAGGGCCCGCGCCTCGAACGCGGCGATCTTCTTCTCGGCGGCCTTGAGGCTCTGCACGAGCTCGTTGATGCGCTCTGGCAACTGCTCCCGCGGCGTCTTCAGGTGTGAGGTCAGCTGGGAGACGAGGGCGCGCTCGGCGGCCAGGTCGCGGAAGGCCTCGAGGCCGACCAACGACTCCACCCGGCGGTTCGTGGAACCGACAGAACCCTCGCTGACAAGGTTGATCATGCCGATCTCGGCGCTGGAGGCGACGTGGGTTCCCGCGCAGAGTTCGCGAGACCAGGGGCCGCCGATATCGACGACGCGCACTCGGTCGCCGTACTTCTCGCTGAACAGGGCCATCGCGCCGAGCGCCTTCGCCTCGGCCAGGGGCAGCTCCCGGGTGAGCACGGGCAGGTTGTCCCGGATGGCGTTGTTGGAGATCTCTTCGATCTCACTTCGGGTTGCCGGGGACAGTGCCTGGTTCCAGGAGAAGTCGAGGCGGAAGAAGCCTGCCTTGTTGTACGAGCCGGACTGGTGGGCGTTCGGGCCGAGCACCTGGCGGAGGGCGGCATGCAGCACGTGCGTGCCGGAGTGCGCCTGCCGGGCACCGCGGCGCCAGTCGGGGTCGACGACGCTGGTGGCGGAGTCCCCGACGCCGACTTCGCCGGTCCGCACCTGAACCTTGTGACTGATCAGGCCCTTGACGGGCTTCTGCACGTCGAGCACCTCGAGCTCGTAGCCGGTTCCCACGATCAAACCGGCATCGGCCTCCTGGCCGCCGGACTCCGCGTACAGGGCCGTCTCGGCGAGGATCACCTCGGCGATGTCACCGGAGACGGCGCGGTCGACGGAGAGACCGTTGACGATGATCCCGAGCACGCTGGATTCGGTCTGCAGGGCGTCGTAGCCCGTGAAGACGGTCTCCCCCGCCGCGCGGAATGCGCTGTAGACCGACAGGTCGGCGAGGTGCGTCTTCTTGGCCTTGGCGTCGGCCTTGGCCATCGCGCGCTGCTTGGCCATCAGCGTGTCGAAGGCCTCGCGGTTGACGCTGAGCCCGGCCTCCTCGGCCATCTCGAGGGTGATCTCGATCGGGAAGCCGTAGGTGTCATGCAGGAGGAACGCCGTGTCGCCCGGCAGAACGACCTTGTCGGCCTTTTTGGTCTTCGCGACGGCGAGGTCGAGCACGGCGCTGCCACCGGCGAGGGTGCGCAGGAAGGTCTCCTCTTCGGCATACGCAGCCTGGCTGATGCGGGCGTAGTCCGCCTTGATCTCGGGGTACGCGCCGGCCATGGCGTCGCGCGAGGCCGGAAACAATTCGGGAAAGGTCGCGGCGTCGACGCCGAGGAGGCGCATGGCGCGCACGCTGCGGCGCATCAGGCGGCGCAGGATGTACCCGCGGCCCTCGTTGGACGGCATCACTCCGTCGCTCATCAGCATCAGGGACGACCGCACATGGTCGGCGACGATGCGCATCCGCACGTCGTCGTCGTGAACGGCCCCGTAGCGGCGACCGGACAGTTCCGCGGCCCGGTCGAGGACCGGGCGCACCTGGTCGATCTCGTACATGTTCTGAACGCCCTGTTTGAGGAAGGCGACACGTTCGAGCCCCATGCCGGTGTCGATGTTCTTCTTCGGCAGGTCGCCGAGGATGACAAAGTCGTTCTTGCTGGTGCCCTCGCCGCGGAGGTACTGCATGAAGACGAGGTTCCAGATTTCGACGTACCGGTCGTCGTCGGTGGCCGGGCCGCCGTCGATGCCGTAGGCCGGGCCGCGGTCGAAGAAGATCTCGGAGCAGGGTCCGGCGGGCCCGGGCTGACCGGTCGACCAGTAGTTGGAGTCCATGCCGAGACGCTGGATGCGGTGCTCGGGCAGGCCGAGGGCGCGCCAGTACCGAAAGGCCTCGTCGTCGTCCTCGTAGACGGTGACCCAGAGGTCCTTCTCGGCGAAGCCGTAACCGCCGTCGGCATCCGAGCTGGTGAGCAGTTCCCAGGCGTAACCGATCGCCTGTTCCTTGAAGTAGTCGCCGAACGAGAAGTTGCCGTTCATTTGGAAGAAGGTGCCGTGACGCGGGGTCTTGCCGACCTCTTCGATGTCGTTGGTGCGGATGCATTTCTGAACACTCGTCGCTCGCGGGTAGGGGGGCGGCACGAGACCAGTCAAATACGGTACGAACGGAACCATCCCGGCCACCGTGAACAGGAGTGTGGGGTCGTCGCTGACAAGCGAAGCGGAGGGGACGACGGTGTGACCGCGATCGGCGAAGAAGTCGAGCCAGCGCCCGCGAATTTCAGCAGTCTGCATTAGTTCCGTAGTTCGTTGTAGTGAAAAAGATATGGATGATACCTACCTGGCGAGCGCGTACTTGGCGAGTACTTACTTGGCAAGTACTTACTTGGCAAGTTTTTCGATCGTGATTTCGGTCTCCGACTCGATGTCGCCGATGGCATCCCGCAGCTCGGCCTCCCGCTTGCGGTAGCCGTCCGAGATGGCCTCACCGAATTCGCGCGCCTTGGTGTCCAGATCGGCGAAGAATTGCTTCCCCTGACGCGTCTTGCCGGCTTCGCGGGCGATGAGCAGCCCCGTGGTGACACCGACGACAAACCAGATGAAATTCTTCATAGCAATGCTCCCTGAATATGTGTGGAGACCCTGAAAAGTGGTGAAAAGGTCGGTTCACGGCGGTTGAACGTCTGGAACGACCGTCTGACCGGCGAATCCCTGACGGGCCGGCTCCATTCCAGAGTACCCGACTACCTGTGGCGGCGGCGGCGGGTGCCGCCCGGGCGGGCAGCCCCCAGCGCCGCGCGAACCCCCGCGGAGAAGCCGGCCAGTTTGACCAGCGGGCCGCCGACGGTCGACGCGACGAGGGCGACCAGGGCGGAGACGTTGCCCGTGACATCCGCCACGTTCGAGGTGATGGTGTCCACCCGGGCCAACTGCGCGTTGGTCTCCTGAATGGTCTTGGTGGATTCCTCGAGCAGTGGGGTGACGGTGTGGGTCAGGTCGCGGATGGCCACGGTCGTCTCGTCGAAGACGCGGCCGAGCTTGACCAGGGGCAGGGCCAGGAACCCGACCAACATCAGGAAGGCAGCGGCGAACACGAGCCCGACAATATCTCCACCAGACATTGACCAACCATCCATTCCAGATTCGACATTCACGAGCTTGGTGCGCGTACGCAAAGAGCGGACCACCCCAGGGTGATCCGCTCTCCAGCGTAGTTCAGTTGCAGCGCCTGACGGCGGTGCGGGTGAAAAGGAGCCTAGCGGGCCGCGTAGTACTCGACGACGAGCTGGACTTCACAGGTCACGGGGATTTCGATGCGCTTCGGGCGGCGCACGAGGCGGGCCTGCAGCTTGTCGATCTCGACCTCGAGGTAGGCGGGGAGCTTGGGCAGAACGTCGACGTGACCGCCGGCGGCTGCGACCTGGAACGGCTCCATGGCCTCGCTCTTGGGCTTGACGTGGATGAGCTGTCCCGGCTTCACGCGGAAGGAGGGACGGTCGACCAGCTGGCCGTCGATCAGGATGTGACGGTGCACGATCATCTGACGGGCCTGGGCGGTGGTGCGGGCGATCGCGGAGCGAACGAGAAGAGCGTCGAGACGGGTCTCGAGGATCTCGACGAGGTTCTCACCGGTCAGTCCCTGGGCGCGGCGAGCTTCCTCGAACGCGATCTTGAGCTGGGCTTCGCGGATGCCGTACTGGGCGCGTAAGCGCTGCTTTTCGCGGAGGCGGACAGCGTAGTCGGAGTCGGTCTTGCGCTTGGTGCGACCGTGCTCGCCCGGGGCGTACGGACGCTTCTCCAGATAGCGCGCGGCCTTCGGGGTCAGGGCGATGCCCAGGGCCCGCGAGAGGCGGGTCTTACTGCGGGTACGTGACTTGGTAGACACGGTGTCCTTTCGATGGAACTGCAAACAAGGGGAAACCAGGGCGGCGGCCGCGCGATGAGACAGCACGGGCTCAACGTCATGGGAGTTCAGAGGGGTGGTGCCACGGGACGCCCGGCTACAGGGCGAAACCATCAAATCCGGAATCGGACGCAGCCGCATACCGATTCCATTTGTAGGCCGCGTTCAGGTTAGCACATCGGGTTGTTCGGCCGTTCCGTTCAGCGGGCACGGATGATCTTGCGCAACTTGGCGAGGCGGGCCGAGACCTCGCGCTCGTGGCCATGCTCGGTGGGCTCGTAATAGCGCACCTCGGCGAGCTCGTCCGGCGGGTACTGCTGGGCCAGCACGCCGAGGGCGTCGTCGTGGGGATACTTGTAGCCCTTGCCGTGGCCGAGGCGTTTGGCGCCTGGGTAGTGCGCATCCCGCAACGGTTTGGGCACCCGGCCGGTCTTGCCGTTCCGCACGTCGGCGATCGCCGCATCCAGGGCCATGTAGGCCGCGTTGGACTTGGGTGCGGTGGCCAGGTGCACGACGGCCTGGGCGAGCGGGATGCGGCCCTCGGGCATGCCGATGTATTGCACGGCGTCGGCGGCGGCGATGGCGATCACCAGCGCCTGCGGGTCGGCCATGCCGATGTCTTCGGAGGCCAGCACGATGATGCGGCGGCAGATGAACCGGGGATCTTCGCCGGCCTCGATCATGCGCGCGAGATAGTGGAGGGACGCGTCGACATCCGAGCCGCGTACCGATTTGATGAAGGCGCTGATGACGTCGTAGTGCTCGTCGCCGTTGCGATCGTAGCGCAGAAGCGCACGGTCGACAGCGAGGGCGACCACCTCGGTGGTGATGACCGGCTTCGCGTCGGACTCGGCGTCGACGGAGGACGCCGCCGCCACCGACCCAGCTTCCAGGGCGGTCAGCGCCCGTCGGGCGTCACCGGACGCGAGCCGGATGATCGCGGCCCTGGCTTCGGGGTCGAGCACGAACCGGTCGGCCAGGCCGCGCGGGTCGACCACGGCCCGGTCGACAACGACAGCGAGGTCGTCGTCGCTGAGCGTTTCGAGGGTGAGCAGTAGGGAGCGGGACAGCAGCGGCGAGATGACGGAGAAGGACGGGTTCTCGGTGGTGGCGGCCACGAGGATGATGACCCCGTTCTCCACCCCGGGCAGGAGAGCGTCCTGCTGCGCCTTGCTGAACCGGTGGATCTCGTCCAGGAAGAGCACGGTGGAGAGTCCGTAGAGGTCCCGGCTGGTGCGCGCCTCTTCCATTACCTGGCGCACGTCCCGCACTCCGGCCGACACGGCGGACAGCTCGACGAACCGGCGGCCCGAGCTGCGCGCGATGGCCTGGGCCAGGGTGGTCTTGCCGGTGCCGGGCGGGCCCCACAGGATGACGGAGATCGCGCCCTGCTCCCCTGTCTTGTCACTGGCCAGGCTGACCAGCGGGGAGCCCGGTGTGAGCAGATGCTTCTGACCGGCGACCTCCTCGAGGCTCGTCGGGCGCATCCGTACGGCGAGGGGTGTGGCCCCGCTGCGCAGTCCCGGTTGTGAATCCACCATGGGTCCAGCGTAGTTTGTGCCGGTGACCGGGCCGATCCTGAACCGGTGCTGCCCGGAGCGGATGTTTGTTTGCCCTCTCCGGGTTGCGTAGAGTTCAACATGGTTCGGGCGCCAGACGCTGGAGCCGTCCCCGTTCGATCGGGCCTTCCGATGGAGGCCGCCTGGAGGCTACGACGTGGTACCGAACAAGAAGCAAGAACGTGAAGCCCGCGAGGCGCGCGTGCGTGTACGCGCCTTTCAGGCCCGGCGTTCGGTGAATGCGCACCAAGTGAAGCGGCGACGGCGGGACAACCTCATCGCCGGCGTCAGCGTGGCCGTGGTCGTGGCGCTGGCCGTCGGCGCCCAGGTGCTGTTCTTCACCGGAGGCCCCGGC
The DNA here is from genome assembly GCF_004402575.1 of Cryobacterium sp. TMT2-4. Lineage (NCBI taxonomy): Bacteria > Bacillati > Actinomycetota > Actinomycetes > Micrococcales > Microbacteriaceae > Cryobacterium > Cryobacterium sp. TMT2-4. The sequence continues at coordinate 38,488 of NZ_SOGE01000007.1, forward strand.
AGCCCGGCACCCTCCGTGGCCGACACCGCTTCCCCCTCCGCGTCGGCCGCACCGTCCGACAGCGCGAACAGCGGCGAGGTGCCGCCCAGCACCCTGGCGGAAGACCGCACCTGGACCGGCACGCTGGCCCTCAACGGCATTCCGCTCGAGATCGAGCTCGATGGAGCCCTCGCCCCTCAGGCGGTGTCCTCGACCATCAACCTGATAACCACCGGCTTCTACCAGGACGTGACCTGCCACCGGCTCACCGACGGCGGTTTCTTCGTGCTGCAGTGCGGGGACCCGACCGGAACGGGATCGGGTGGCCCCGGCTACAGTTATGGACCGATTGAAAACGCCCCGGCCGACGATGTGTACCCGGCCGGCACACTGGCCATGGCCCGACAGGGCGGCAACGCCTACAGTATGGGCAGCCAGTTCTTCATCGTCTACGACGACACGACCATCCCCGCCGACGCGGTCGGCGGCTACACGGTGCTCGGCCGGGTGACCGATGGACTGGACGAAATCAAAGCGCAGATCACGGCTGCCGGCGTCGCCGACGGCTCTTCGGACGGCACCCCTCAGGTGCCGACCAGCATCACTCAGGTATCAGTTCAGTAGAACAGACGAACAGCGCGCGGGCTTGCAATAGGCTTGACCGGGTATTGGCTCACTTGTGAGCACACAACGACATCGATAAGGTGAGGCTCTTGACTACGACAGATCAGCAACCATGGGGTCGCGTAGACGAAACCGGCACGGTTTACGTGCGCGAAGCGACAGGCGAGCGCGCCGTGGGACAGTATCCCGATGCGACGCCGGAAGAGGCGCTTGCCTACTTCGAACGGAAATACGTTGAGCTCAACGGCCAGGTCACGCTTCTCGAACAGCGCGCCAAGGGTGGCGCACCTGCCGCAGATATCGCGAAGTCCGTCAAACATCTGACCGAGGCCGTGGCGAACGCCAACGCGGTCGGCAACCTGGCAGCCCTGGCCACCCGCCTGGGTGCCCTCGGCGGCGCGGTGACCGAGCTCACCGAGCAGCAGGGCGCCGAAGCGAAGGCTGCAGCGACCGCCGCCGTCGCCGAGCGTGCCGCGATCGTCGCCGAGGCCGAGGCTCTCGCCGCCGAAGACCCGGCTAAGACGCAGTGGAAGCAGACCAGCGCTGCTCTGGAAGCCCTGTTCGCGAAATGGCAGGCCCACCAGCACGATGCTCCGCGCATTCCCAAGGGCGAGGCCAATGACCTCTGGAAGCGGTTCCGCGCGGCCCGCACCACGATCGAGCAGAACCGCAAGGCATTCTTCGCCGAGTTGGACAGCGCCCACAAGGACGTTCGCAACCGCAAGCAGCACCTGATCGAACAGGCCGAGGCCCTCGCCCCCAAGGGCGCCGATGGCATCCCGGGCTATCGCAATCTGCTCGACGAGTGGAAGCTCGCGGGTCGCAGCGGCAAGAAGCAGGACGACGCCATGTGGGCCAAGTTCAAGGCAGCCGGCGACGTGCTTTACTCGGTCAAGTCCGAAATCGACGCGCACGACGACGAGGAGTTCGCGGGAAACCTGACTCTTAAGGTCGAGCTGCTCACCGAAGCCGAACTTCTGCTGGCCGAGACGGACCGCGCCAAGGCGCGCAGCGCGCTGAGCTCCATCCAGCGCCGGTGGGACGCCATCGGCAAGGTTCCGCGCGACTCGGTCAAGTCCATCGAGGACCGCATGCGCAAGGTTGAGGCAGCCGTGCGCAAGCTCGACGACGACCACTGGAAGCGCAACAACCCGGAGACCAAGGCTCGCGCCGAGGGTCTGGCCGGCCAGCTGAACGATGCCATCGTCAAGCTCGAGGCCGAACTGGCCGCGGCGCAGGCCGGCGGGGATGCCGCGGCGATCACGGAAGCCACCGAGGCTCTCGAGACCCGCAAGGCGTGGCTGAAGGCCATCGGCCAATAGCCCGGCCGTCCACAGCACGACCAGCGGGGATCTGTCCACAGATCCCCGCTTTTTGTGGGCGGGAGAACACACCCGGCGCACGCTGAGTCGATGAACCCACAATCGATGAACTCACGCCTTCCCGTGGTGCTCTCTGCCCAGGACCTGCCGCTTGCGGAGCTGTGCGGCGCCCGTCTCGACGGGGAACTCTTCACCCTGGGCGACTTTTGGTGCCCGGTCGACGAGGTCGATGACCGGGTGCGACGCGCCCGAGCCGTCGGGTTGCTGCTTGCGTCCCCAAGGGCCATCGCCGAGCGGATGACCGCTGCCTGGATCTACGGTCTGGCGCCGGAACCTCGCCGCCACCACTTCTGCGTGCAGAGTTCCGCCCGAATGAAACTGGTCCCGTCGCCCCGAATGCAGATCCGCGAGGTGAGCTGCCCGTCCGACCAGCTTCAGGCGATCTCCGGCCTCCGGGTCACGCTGCCCCTGCGCACCGCCGTCGACCTCGTCCGCTGGCACGACGAGCCCACCAACGGTGACCGGGTTGCCCTGATCGCCGCCCTGCTGCGCCTGGCCGGCTGCACCAGCACCGACCCGGCGAGTCGCCTATGCGCGGCACCCAACCTGCCGTTCAAGGCTCCGGCCCTCACCCGACTGCGGGAGGTGCAACGGTACCTCGACGAGCATCCGCGCCCACCTGATGTCTCTACCGGGAGGCCAATGCGAGCTGAATGGCCGCTCAGCCCTCGTTGACGCGATAGACGTCATAAACGGCGTCGATACGGCGCACCGCATTGAGCACGCGATCGAGGTGCGTGGTGTCGCCCATCTCGAAGACGAACCGGCTGATCGCGAGTCGGTCGGAGGAGGTGTGCACCGTCGCCGACAGGATGTTGACGTGATGCTCCGACAGCACCCGGGTGACGTCGGAGAGCAGCCCGGAGCGGTCGAGAGCCTCGATCTGGATCTGCACCAGGAACAGGCTCTTGGAAGTGGGCGCCCAATCGACGTCGATCATGCGCTCGGGTTCCTTGAGCAGGGACTGCACGTTGCGACAGGATGCCTGGTGCACCGATACCCCAGCGCCGCGCGTGATAAACCCCACGACTTTGTCGCCCGGCACGGGAGTGCAGCACCGGGCAAGCTTCACCAGGATGTCGGGGGCGCCGCGCACGAGGATGCCCGAGTCGCTGTTGCGGAGCGTCTGGGTGCGGCCGTGGGGCGCGAACGGCAGGTCCGTGGCGTCGCTCTCCTCGACGCTCTGCAGGGTGGCAACCACCTTCTCCAGCACCGACTGCGTCGACACATGCCCCTCGCCGACGGCGGCGTACAGCGCAGAGACGTCTTCATACTTCATCACCGCGGCAACCTCGGCGAAGGAGTCCTGGTTCATCAGTTTCTGCAGCGGCAGGTTCTGCTTGCGCATAGCGCGTGCGATGGCGTCGCGGCCCTGCTCGATCGCCTCGTCGCGGCGCTCCTTGGTGAACCACTGGCGGATCTTGTTGCGAGCCCTGGGGCTCTTGACGAAGTTCAGCCAGTCCTTGCTCGGCCCGGAGTCGGGATTCTTCGACGTGAACACCTCGACGACGTCACCGGTGACGAGAGGGCTCTCCAGCGGGACGAGGCGCCCGTTGACCTTGGCGCCCATGGTGCGATGGCCGACCTCGGTGTGCACGGCGTAGGCGAAGTCGACCGGGGTGGCGTCGGCCGGCAGACCGATCACCCGGCCCTTGGGGGTGAAGACGTAGACCTCTTTGGCGCCGATCTCGTAGCGCAGCGAGTCGAGGAACTCTCCCGGGTCGGCCGTTTCGGCCTGCCAGTCGGAGATGTGGGCGAGCCAAGCCATGTCGGTGTCGCTCTGCGGGCCCGGACCGGAACTCTTGCCGGTGGTCTGCTCCTTGTACTTCCAGTGCGAGGCCACGCCGAATTCGGCGCGCTGGTGCATTTCCTGGGTGCGGATCTGGATCTCCACGGCGCGCCCGCTCGGGCCGAGAACCGTGGTGTGCAGCGACTGGTACAGGTTGAATTTGGGGGTGGCGATGTAGTCCTTGAACCGGCCGGGAAGCGGCGTCCACCGGGCGTGGATTGCGCCGAGAACCGCGTAGCAGTCCCGCACCGAGTTGACGAGAACTCGAATGCCGACCAGGTCGTAGATGTCGTCGAACTCGCGCCCGCGCACGACCATCTTCTGGTAGATCGAATAGTACTGCTTGGGCCGGCCGGCGACCTTGCCCCGGATGCGGGCGGCCTTCAGGTCGTCGACGATCGAGTCGATGACGTGCTGCACGAACTCTTCGCGCTGCGGAGTGCGCTGCTTGACAAGACTGTCGATCTCGGCGTAGAGCTTGGGGTACAGCACCGCGAACGAGAGGTCTTCGAGCTCCCACTTGATGGCCTGGATGCCCAGGCGATGCGCGAGCGGCGCGTAAATCTCCAGCGTCTCGGTCGCCTTCCGAACCGCGGACTCGGCAGGCACGAATCCCCACGTGCGCGCGTTGTGCAGCCGGTCGGCGAGCTTGATGATCAGCACACGAATGTCCTTAGACATAGCCACGATCATCTTGCGCACGGTCTCGGCCTGGGTGCTGTCGCCGTACTTGACCTTGTCCAGCTTGGTGACGCCGTCGACCAGCATGGTGATCTCGTCGCCGAAATCGTGCCGCAGCTGGTCGAGAGTGTACTCGGTGTCCTCCACGGTGTCGTGCAGCAGTGCCGCCGAGACGGTCTTGGGGCCGATGCCCAGATCCGCCAGGATCTGCGCGACCGCGACCGGATGTGTGACGTACGGCTCTCCGCTGCGGCGAAACTGGCCCTCATGCGCCTGCTCCGCGGTGACGTAGGCCCGCTCGATGATCGAGAGGTCCACCTTGGGATGGTGCATCCGCACGGTCTTCAGCAGCGTGTCGACCGCGCCGACCGGCTGGGCCCGGGAAAAGATCCGAGGCACGAGGCGCCGCAAGGATGCCGGCGGGAGCGGAGCCGGGTAGGCAGGAGGAGTCGTCAGTTCGGTCATCTGGCCACCTCCATCCGCTTGATCAATTATTACTGCTCCCGAGCCGGATCGGGTACCACTTCCGGCTCGGGTGCGGGCCTCCTCCGGCGGTGATCGGGGCCGACTAGGTGCTGACTTCGGCGGCCACCTTCAGCGCGGGGCCGGCCTTCGCCCGCTGGGCGAGAACCTTCTGGTCGGCCCGGCGCACGGCCGGCTCCGCGGAGCGGATTTGAGCGTACAGCGGCGACGCGATGAAGATCGTCGAGTAGGCGCCGGCGACGATGCCGATCAGAAGTGCCAACGAGATGTCCCGAAGGGTTCCTGCCCCGAGCACGAGCGTTCCGATGAAGAGGATCGAGGCGACCGGCAGCACCGCGACGACGGAGGTGTTGATCGAGCGCACCAGGGTCTGGTTGACGGCCAGGTTCACGGATTCGGCCAACGTGCGCGTCTCGGCGCCCGCCTCCGAGGTGTTCTCGCGGATCTTGTCGAAGACCACGACCGTGTCGTAGAGCGAGTAGCCGAGGATCGTGAGAAATCCGATCACGGCGGCCGGGGTGATTTCGAAACCGGTGATGCCGTAGATCCCGGCGGTGATGACGAGGTCGTGCATCAGCGCGGTCATGGCCGCGACCGACATCTTCCAGGTGCGGAAGTACAGTGCCATGCCGATGGCGGCGAGCACGAGGAAGATGAGGAGTCCGCGCACGGCCTGGCCGGTGATGTCCTGGCCCCAGACCGGACCGATGAAGGACGCGGTGACCTGCTCGATCGGCACGGCGTAGGCATCCGCCAGCGCGGCGCGAATCTCCCGAGTCTCGTCGCTGGTGAGCTGGTCGGTCTGCACGCGGATGCCGGTGGTGCTGACGCTCGACACCCTGGGCGTCGCCAACGGGACGACCTCGGTCACGGCATCGGCGGCAGCTCGCTGGTCCTGGTCGGCGACCTGGGAGATCTTGAACTCGGAGCCTCCCGTGAACTCGATGCCGAAGACGAAGCCGCCACGCAGCTGGGGAACGACGATGGCCACGAAGAGTGCCACGACCGCGACCAGGTACCAGGTCTTGCGCCGCCCGACGATGTCGAACGAGCGCTTGCCGGTGTGCAGGTCGTTGCCGAACTGGGAAAAGCTAGCCATTAGGAATCCTTCCCGTCGGTCGTTCGATCCGCACTGGAACCGACGAGTTCTGACGCCTTGCGCTCGGCGATGGTCTGGCGCTTGGCTGCCTCACGGCTGGCCGAGGACAGTTTGGCGGAAGGGAGGTCATCCGAGGGACGGAATTTCGCCCGCCCGCGGTAGGTCGCGCCCAGGGCCCGCGGGTCGAGGCCGCTGAACTTGTGTCCGTCGCTGAAGAACTTCGTGCGCGCCAGCAGCTGGAGCATCGGGTGGGTGAAGAGCATGACCACGAGCACGTCGACGAGGGTGGTCAGCCCCAGGGTGAGGGCGAAGCCCTTGACGTTGCCGACGGCGACGATGAACAGGACGCCGGCGGCCAAGATGTTGACCGCGTCGGAGGCGAGGATGGTGCGCAGGGCGCGCTTCCAGCCGGCCTCGACGGAGGATTCGAGCCCTCGTCCGTCCCGCAGCTCATCACGCACCCGCTCGAAGTAGACGATGAAGGAGTCGGCGGTGATGCCGATCGCGACGATCAGACCCGCGACGCCGGCCAACGACAGCCGGTAGCCCTCGCGCCAGGACAGGATCGTGATCAGCAGGTAGGTGATGATCGCGGCGACCGTGAGCGACGCCACGGTGACGAGGCCGAGCAGGCGATACTGGATCAGCGAGTAGAGCACGACCAGTACGAGTCCGATCAGGCCTGCGATCAGGCCGCCGGTGAGCTGGCTCGAGCCCAGGGTCGCCGAGATGGTGTCCTGGCTCTGCACCGTGAAGCTGATCGGCAGGGCGCCGAACTTGAGCTGGTCGGCGAGGGCCTTCGACGAGTCCTGGTCGAAGTCACCGCTGATCTGCGCGTTGCCGTCGGTGATGGCCGCCAGGGTGCGCGGGGCCGAGATGACGTTGCCGTCGAGCACGATCGCGAACTGGTTCTGCGCTGCGGTGAGCGCATTCAGCCGGGTGCTGACGTCGGCGAAGGCCTTGGTTCCGGTTCCGTCGAAGGTGATGTTGACGACCCATTCACCGGTCGTGGCGCCGCTCTGCGTGGTCTGCTGGCCGTTGGTCGCGTCGGAGACGTTCTCGCCGCTGACTTCGACCGGGCCGAGGATGTACTTGATGGAGCCGTCGGCCTCACAGGTGACAAGCGGCTCCGCCGCCGGTGCCACATTGGTGGTATCGATCTTGCTGCAATCGAAGGCCTCGTACTGGGCCTGGAGCGCGGGGGTGATCCAGTTCAGGTCGCTCCCGTCGGTGGGCACCGCGGTCGGGGTGCTTTCCAGACTCGGGTCGACCGTGGGGGTCGGTACCGGGGTCGCGACCCCGTCCTCTCCGACAACGTTTTCACCGACGCTGGCCGCGGACGGGGCACCGGCCACGAGCACCGGGCGGAACTCGAGCTTGGCTGAGGACTCGATTCGGTTGATCGTCGCGTCGTCCGGCACGCCGGGGATGGACACGACGATGTTCTGGCCGCCCTGGGTGTTGATCTCCGCCTCGGAGACGCCTGCCGAGTCGATGCGCTGCCGAATGATCTTCACGGCCTCGTTGAGCTGCTCCGAGGAGACGGACTGCCCGGACTCGAGCTTCGGCGCGAGGATGATCTGCGTGCCGCCCTCGAGGTCCAGGGCCAGCTTGGGCGTCCAGGATCCGCCGCCGGTGAGCACGCCGGCCGTGTTGAGCGCAATCAGGCCGACGATGATCACACCCAGCCACGTGAGGGAACGCCAGGCCTTCTTGGCCGGAGACGACTTTGCCACCAGAGAACTCAGCTTTCTATGCTCATGCTCATGCCCGCGCCGAGGCGCGGGCATGGAGAGGGATTGGTTAGGCGTCGCCCTTTTTAGGCTCTTCGTCGGTGTCGGCGACGCGCTGACCGAAGTCAGGTTCGCCCATAACGGTGGCGCTGCCCTGGTTCAGCTCGGCGACGCCCTCATCTTCGGGCTCGGCCACGATCGGTTCCACCACGCGGGCGATGGTCTGACGGTGCAGCTGCACGACGGTTCCCGGAGCGATCTCGAGGGCAACCTTGTTCGCCTCCTCGTCAATCGCGAGAATGGTTCCGTACATGCCGAAGTTGGTCATGACCTCGGCGCCGACGACCATCTGGGCCTGCAGGGCAGCGAGGTCCTTCTGGCGTTTGCGGCTGTTGCGGAACATGAAGAACACGAGCGCCGCGAGAACGGCGAGCATGACGAGAGTCAACGGATCCATAAAACTGTGGGACCTTCCGGTTGCGGCGCGAGGGCCGAAGTCTGTGCGTCTGGCTCGGGGGAACCAGCACGAGTGGTTCGAAGCGAACCAACTCGAATTATAGGTCATCCAGCATAAGAGGGATTGGCGGCCCGCCCACCAGAGGCGCCGTCAGGCCGAAATGCCGCCACGCTTCCGCGGTCGCCACCCGGCCGCGCGGGGTGCGCATCAGGAAGCCGATCCGCACCAGGAACGGCTCCACGACGGCCTCGATGGTCTCGGACTCCTCCCCCACGGACACCGCGAGCGTGTTCAGACCCACCGGCCCTCCCCCAAAACGGGTCAGGATGATGCGCATCACCTCCCGGTCGAGCCGGTCGAGCCCGATGGCGTCGACGTCGTACAGCTCGAGAGCCGCGTGCACCGCGGCCACATCGGCGTCTCCACCGTGCACCAGCGCGTAGTCCCGCACCCGCCGGAGCAGGCGGTTGGCGATTCTGGGCGTGCCGCGGCACCGACCGGCGATCTCGGCGGTGGCGGCCGTGTCGATCGACAGGTCGAGCAGCTTGGCTGCCCGGCCGAGCACCTGCTCGAGTTCGTCGTCGGTGTAGAACTCGAGGTGGGCGGTGAAGCCGAACCGGTCGCGCAGTGGGTTGGGCAGCAGTCCGGACCGGGTCGTGGCGCCAACCAGGGTGAACGGTGCCAGGTCGAGGGGAACCGAGGTGGCGCCGGCGCCTTTGCCGACCATGATGTCGATGCGGAAGTCCTCCATCGCCAGATAGAGCATCTCCTCGGCGGAGCGGGCCATGCGGTGGATTTCGTCGATGAACAGCACCTCGCCGGGCACCAGCGAGGAGAGTACCGCCGCCAGATCACCGGCGTGCTGGATGGCCGGGCCGCTGGACATCCGCAGCGGGCGGTTGCCCTCGTAGGCGATGATCATGGCCAAAGTGGTCTTGCCGAGTCCGGGCGGGCCGGCCAGAAGGATGTGGTCGGGAGTGCGGCTCTGCATGGTAGCGGCGGTCAGGAGCAGCTGCAGCTGCCCGCGAACCTTCTGCTGGCCGACGAACTCGCCGAGGCTGCGCGGACGGAGGGCACCCTCGAAGGCGAGTTCGGCGTCGCCCCCGAGTTCCGGCTTGGTGAGCTCCACGCCGGGATCTCCGGCCAGACCCTGTGCGCCGGTCACGGGCGACGCTCCGATGCCTGCTGGGCCGGGCCGAGCCTGACGAGTACGAGGCGAAGGAGCGCTGCGACGCCGACCTGCCCGGGTTCCACGGTCTCCGCGAGGGTCTCGTCGACGGCCTCGGCGGCCACCTTCTCCGACCAGCCGAGCCCGATCAGGGCGGCCTGCACGTTCGCCGACGCGCTGGTGGGCTCCGGGCGGGCGGATGCCGCGGCCGTGACGGTCACGAACACCTTGCCGGCCAGGGAGAGCACGATCAGTTTGGCCGTTTTCGGGCCGATGCCGCTGACCTTGCGGAAAGCGCCGTCGTCTTCTGCCGAGACGGCCTGCGCGATCTGGACGGGGCTGAGCACCGCGAGTACGCCGAGGGCCGATTTCGGGCCGACCCCGGTGACGCCGACCAAAAGCTCGAAGACCTCGAGTTCGTCGGCGGACGGGAATCCGAAGAGGGTGAGCGAGTCCTCGCGCACGATAAGGGTGGTCGAAAGCCGGGCCTCCGTGCCGACGCGCAGGGAGAGCGCAGTGGCCGGGGTGACCTGTACGGCCAGACCGACTCCCCCGACCTCGATCACGGCCGTGGAACCCACGGCAGACAGGACAAGGCCACGAACGGAAGCAATCACCGCTTCAGACTACGGGGCACCGGCGACACTGCGCTGCGCTCGGCGGTGCGCCACGCCTTCTGGGCCGGGGTCAGGGTGCCGGGGACCACGTCGGCGCTGGTGGGCAGGGTGCCGCCGGCCGCCCCGGTGCGCCAGGCATGGCAGATCGCGATGGCCAGCGCGTCCGCGGCATCCGCGGGCTTGGGCACCTCGGCCAGGCCCAGCACCCGCGCCACCATGGCGCCGACCTGGGCTTTGTCGGCGGACCCGTAGCCGGTGATGGCTGCCTTGACCTCGCTCGGGGTGTGCAGGGTGACCGTCAGCCCACGCTGAGCGGCCAGGAGCAGCGCGACGCCGCTCAGCTGGGCGGTGCCCATCACGGTGCTGACATTGTCCTGAGCGAACACCCTCTCGATGGCGACGACCGCCGGCTTGTGCCGGTCGAGCAGGTCTTCCAGGCCCCGGCTGATCAGCAGGAGCCTCTGCTCGAGCGGCAAGTCCGGCGAGCTGCGCAGCACGGTCACGTCGACCAGGGACGCGGATCGGTTGGCGGCGACGTCTACGATTCCGACGCCGCAGCGGGTCAGCCCGGGATCGATGCCCAGAACCCGGACCGACACAGCGCGCTACTCGGCTTCGGCCTGAAGCTCCGCGACGACCTCGGGCGACACGTCGTAGTTACTGTAGATGTTCTGCACGTCGTCAAGTTCTTCGAGGGCGTCGATCAGTCGGAACACCTTGCGGGCGGTTTCGGCGTCGACCTCTACCTTGAGCTGGGGCACGAACGCGATGTCGGCGGAGTCGTAGTCGATCCCGGCGGTCTGCAGGGCGGTCCGGGTCGGGACGAGATCGTGCGCTTCGCTGAAAACCTCGAACTTCTCACCGTCGTCGACGACCTCTTCGGCGCCCGCGTCGAGCACGGCGAGGAGCACGTCATCTTCGCTGAGGCCGTTGCTCTTCGGCACGACGACGATGCCCTTGCGGTGGAAGTTGTACGCGACGCTGCCGGGGTCGGCCATGTTGCCGCCGTTTCTGGACATGGTGGTGCGCACCTCGGCGGCCGCGCGGTTCTTGTTGTCGGTCAAACACTCGATCATGACGGCGACGCCGTGCGCGGCGTAACCCTCATACATGATGGTGGTGTAGTCGACTACTTCGCCAGACAGGCCGGCGCCGCGCTTGACGGCACGGTCAATGTTGTCGTTGGGAACAGAGGTCTTCTTGGCTTTCTGGATCGCGTCGACCAGGGTCGGGTTGCCCGACAGGTCGGCGCCACCCATGCGGGCCGCGACTTCGATGTTCTTGATCAACTTGGCGAAGGCCTTGGCCCGACGCGAGTCGGTGACCGCCTTCTGGTGCTTTGTTGTCGCCCACTTGGAATGTCCGGACATGAGTCTCCCGTTGTCTTTGGCTGTCGTGACGTGGCTGTCGATTGGCGCGGGGGTACCGCCGCCGTGCTGGTCGCTGCACTACTGGTGCCATTGGCCGTTGCACCGTGGGGTGCATCTCATTCTAACCCGCGATGCCTGATGGGCCGGGCTTCACGCGCCCGGGGCCGCGGCGATCAGTTTGTTCAGGGTGCGGAGGTTGCGGGTGGTGGTCGTCGACCGGTAGCGGGCCTTGCCGCTCAGCTTGCTGAACGGACTGTTGATGCCGATGCTTCGGCGCACCTGCCAGTAGAGCACGCCGGTTCCGGGCCGAACCTGCTCCGTTTCCGGGTCCGGTTCCCCAGCCGCCTCGAGCAGTTCCTCGAGCGCGGTCCGCGCCGATCCGAACACGACATACGGATGCCAACCGTCCCGCTCCGCATCGAATGGGAACGCCCGCGCCACCCTGTCGAGTGCGTCAACGCCGAGCAGCACGATCCACGCCTGATAACCGAAGTTGTCGGAGAGAGCGCGTTCGATTGTGGCCTTGAGGGCCGCGGCATCCGTTTCGCCCGCCGTGAAGAGCACGTTACCGCTGGCCAGAACCGTGCGGACATCCGTGTAGCCGAGCCCGCGGAACACGGCCCGCAGGTCCGCCATCGTGATCGTGATCCCGTTGACGTTGATTCCGCGCAGGAGCGCCACCCAGCCGGCCATGACCGGAGCCTAGTAGCGGAAGCCGGCGGCGGCCACCTTCTGCAGGAAATAGTCGTGGAACCGGTGCTCCCCGGTGATCTCGGGGTGGAATGAGGTTCCGAGCAGGTTGTCCTGCTCGACCGCGACGCAGCGCCCGTCCGAGAGCGTGGCGATCGCGCGGGCCCGGGTCCCGACGGACTCCACCACGGGGGCGCGGATGAAAATGGCGTGCACCGGCGGCTCACCGAGCACCGGCACGTCGAGGTCGGTCTCGAAAGAGAGCGTCTGCGAACCGAAGGCGTTGCGACGCACGGCGATGTCGAAGCCGCCGATGCTCTGCTGCCCTTCGATCCCGTCGATGACGGTGTCGGCGAGCATGATCAGGCCCGCGCAGGTGCCGTAGACGGGCAGGCCGGCCCGCACGGCCTCGGCCAGCGGTTCCGCCACGCCGAACGCGCGGGCCAGTTTGTCCATGACGCTGGATTCGCCGCCGGGGATCACGAGCCCGCTGATGCGGTCCAGTTCCTCTGGGCGGCGGATGAGTTCGACTTCGGCGCCGAGGGACCGCAGTACCTCGGCGTGCTCACGAAAGTCACCCTGCAGGGCGAGAACTCCAACGCTCACGAACGGGTATCTACCAGCCGCGCTCTGAGAGGCGGTGCGGCGCAGCCAGATCGGACACGTTGATGCCGACCATGGCCTCGCCGAGTCCGCGCGAGACGGATGCGATGACGCTGGGGTCGTCGTAGAAGGTGACGGCCTTGACGATGGCGTTGGCGCGGGCCTGCGGGTTGCCCGACTTGAAGATGCCGGAGCCGACGAATACACCGTCCGCACCCATCTGCATCATCAGGGCCGCGTCGGCGGGGGTGGCCACGCCACCCGCGACGAAGAGCACGACGGGGAGCTTGCCGGTGGCGGCGATCTCGGCGACGAGTTCGTACGGCGCCTGCAGTTCCTTCGCGGCGACGTACAGTTCGTCCTTGGTCAGAGCCGACAGGCGGGCGACCTCACCCTTGATGGTGCGGATGTGCTTCATGGCCTCCGAGACGTCGCCGGTGCCGGCTTCGCCCTTGGACCTGATCATGGCCGCGCCCTCGTTGATGCGGCGAAGCGCCTCACCCAGGTTGGTCGCGCCACAGACGAACGGGACCGTGAAGTTCCACTTGTCGATGTGGTTGACGTAGTCAGCCGGGCTCAGCACCTCGGACTCGTCGATGTAATCGACGTTCAGGGCCTGAAGGATTTGAGCTTCGACGAAGTGGCCGATGCGCGCCTTGGCCATCACCGGGATGGATACCTCGGCGATGATGCTGTCGATCAGGTCGGGGTCGCTCATGCGGGCAACGCCACCCTGGGAACGGATGTCGGCGGGAACGCGCTCAAGGGCCATGACGGCGACAGCACCGGCGTCCTCGGCGATGCGAGCCTGCTCGGCGTTGACGACGTCCATGATGACGCCGCCCTTCATCATGTCGGCGAGACCACGCTTGACGCGGCTCGAACCAAAGGCGGAAGTGGTTTCAGTCATAGCTTTGATTCTATTCCTTGGGTGGTGTCGATTCCGCCCGGCGGGTGCCGGTGGAGGGGTATATACGGCTAGTTGCCATCCTGGGGCCAGCCCTCGGCGACTTCGCGCCGCACATCGCCCAGAAGACGGGGAATCGCCTTCGTTCCGGCGATGATCGGGAAGAAATTCGAGTCGAGCGCCCAGCGGGGAACGATGTGCTGGTGTAGGTGCTCGGCAATGCCCGCGCCGGCAATTCGGCCTTGGTTCATGCCGATGTTGAAGCCGTCGCAGTGCGACACCGCCTTGAGCACACGCATGGCCACCTGGGTGAGACTGCCGATCTCGGCGACCTCCTCCGGACTGGCCTCATCGTAAGTCGCGACGTGCCGGTACGGACAGACCAGCAGATGCCCGCTGTTATACGGGAACAGGTTCAGCAACACGTAGGCGTGCGTGCCGCGGGCCACAATCAGTGCCTTCTCGTCGGTCATGCTCGGGGCCAGGCAGAAGGGGCAGTCATCCGGGTGCGGCTGCTGGCCGTCCTGGATGTAGACCAGGCGGTGCGGGGTCCATAGCCGTTGGAAGGCATCCGGAACCGCGGCGAACTCGGACGACTGCTCGAGCCCCTCGAACTCGTCGCTGTGCGTGTCCATCTCAGACCTGGCCCTGGGTCGTGACCTGCGCGCGCGCATGGATCGCGGCGATGATGCGACGGATGGCCTCGTCGGCCGGTACGCCGTTCTCCTGGGTGCCGTCGCGGAACCGGAAGCTCACCGAGCGATTGGAGCGGTCATCCTCGCCGACGATCAGCTGGAAGGGCACCTTCGCCTTGGTGTGGTTGCGGATCTTTTTCTGCATGCGGTCGTCGGAGTGGTCGACCTGGGCGCGCACGCCTGCCGTCTCGAGCCGGCCGATGATTTCGTCGAGGTATGGACCGTATTGCTCGGACACGGGGATGCCGACGACCTGCACCGGGGACAGCCACACCGGGAACGCCCCGGCGTAGTGCTCGGTGAGCACGGCGAAGAAGCGTTCGATCGAACCGAACAGGGCCCGGTGGATCATCACCGGGCGCTGGCGGGAGCCGTCGGAGGCGGTGTACTCGAGGTCGAACCGTTCCGGCAGGTTGAAGTCCAGCTGGATGGTGGACATCTGCCAGGTGCGGCCGATCGCGTCGCGGGCCTGCACGGAGATCTTCGGGCCGTAGAAGGCGGCGCCGCCCGGGTCGGCCACGAGTTCGAGACCGGATGCTTCGGCGACTTCGCGCAAGGTGTCGGTCGCTTCCGCCCAGGCCTCGTCGGTGCCGACGAACTTCTTCGGGTCCTTCGTGGAGAGCTCGAGGTAGTAGTCCTCGAGGCCGTAGTCGGCGAGCAGCTTGAGCACGAAGTTGAGGGTGCTGGTGAGCTCCTCTTTCATGCCTTCGCGGGTCGTGTAGATGTGCGCGTCGTCCTGGGTCATTCCGCGCACGCGGGTGAGGCCGTGCACGACGCCGGACTTCTCGTAGCGGTAGACCGAGCCGAATTCGAACAGGCGCATGGGCAGGTCGCGGTAGCTGCGGCCGCTGGAGCGGAAGATCAGGTTGTGGAACGGGCAGTTCATCGGCTTGAGGTAGTAGTCGACGCCCTGACGGGTCATGTGGCCGTCGGCGTCGTACTCCGCGTCGAGTTTCATCGGCGGGAACATGCCATCGGCGTACCAGTCGAGGTGACCGGACGTCTCGAACAGGTTCGACTTGGTGATGTGCGGCGTGTAGACGAAGTCGTAGCCGGCCTCGGTGTGGCGCTTGCGGGAGTAGTTCTCCATCTCCTGACGGATGATGCCGCCCCTGGGGTGGAAGACGGGCAGACCGGAGCCGATCTCCTCGGGGAAGCTGAAGAGGTCGAGTTCGGCGCCGAGCTTGCGATGGTCGCGCTTGGCGGCCTCCTCCTGGCGGGCTTGGTAGGCCCGCAGTTCGTCCTTGGTGGCCCAGGCGGTGCCGTAAATGCGCTGCAGCTGCGGGTTCTTCTCGGACCCGCGCCAGTAGGCGGCGGCCAAACGGGTCAGGGAGTAGCCGTTGCCGATCATGCGCGTGTTCGGCAGGTGGGGACCGCGGCAGAGGTCTTTCCAGAGCGTCTCCCCCGTCTTCGGGTCCACGTTGTCGTAAATGGTGAGTTCGGCGCCGCCGACCTCGACCGACTCGTTGTCGACGGTCTCGGCGGCCCCGCCCTTGAGCCCGATCAGTTCGAGCTTGTACGGCTCGGCGGCGAGTTCGTCTCGGGCCTGGTCGTCGGTGACGACGCGGCGCACGAACCGCTGGCCCTGGCGGATGATGCGGTCCATGGCCTTCTCGAGCGACTTGATGTCCTCGGGGGTGAATGCCTCTTCAACGTCGAAGTCGTAGTAGAAACCATCGGTGACGGGCGGGCCGATGCCCAGGCGCGCCGCCGGGTTCACGGTCTGCACGGCCTGTGCGAGCACGTGCGCGGCCGAGTGGCGCAGGATGCTGAGGCCGTCGGGCGAGCCGATGGTCACCGGTTCGACGACATCCGTCGGAGTCACCGTCGTGGCGAGATCCTTGAGCTCGCCGTTGACGCGCATTGCGACAACGGACCGGTCGGTGAATAGCTCAAAGCCGTCAGCCACGTGTATTACTCCTTCAGTATTGTTCGAACCCCAATAACTTTAGCGGCGCGCCTCGACCACGACGGGCACGGCCATTTTGGGCAAAGAAAAACCCCCGAGTTACCGGGGGTTTGCCTGTGGGCGATACTGGGATCGAACCAGTGACCTCTTCCGTGTCAGGGAAGCGCGCTACCGCTGCGCCAATCGCCCATTCTCTGAAAAGACAATCCAGAAGTGGAGGTGGATACGGGATTCGAACCCGTGTACACGGCTTTGCAGGCCGCTGCCTCGCCTCTCGGCCAACCCACCACATACGATTCGTACCAAAAAGAACCGGCTTTGCGGCCGATTCCATTCGAGCGGATGACGAGATTCGAACTCGCGACCCTCACCTTGGCAAGGTGATGCGCTACCACTGCGCCACATCCGCACTTGTCAACGTTTCCGCTGACTTGAAAGACTCTAGCCGATTCCGGCCGAACCCGCCGCACCCTCCCCGGCGATTCATCGCGGCGAGCCCGAGGAAGGCCCGACTGCACCTGGATTTCCGGTGCTGTGCGGGCAAAAAAACCCCCGCTTTACCGGGGGTTATCTGTTTCCCAACTCTGTGGGCGATACTGGGATCGAACCAGTGACCTCTTCCGTGTCAGGGAAGCGCGCTACCGCTGCGCCAATCGCCCATTTCCTGAAAATCATTCCTGCATTGCGACTTCCGGGATTGGAGGTGGATACGGGATTCGAACCCGTGTACACGGCTTTGCAGGCCGTTGCCTCGCCTCTCGGCCAACCCACCACTTGGAATTCGTACCGAAAGAAACCGGCCTCGCGGCCGATCCCATTCGAGCGGATGACGAGATTCGAACTCGCGACCCTCACCTTGGCAAGGTGATGCGCTACCACTGCGCCACATCCGCAACTGCCCGCATTTCTGCGCGCTTGGAAGACTCTAGCCGATAGTCCTCTTCATATTCAAACCGAGTCGTTCCGGCGTGTTGAGGCCCCCACGATGTGCGCCTTCCACCCGGTCTGGGTTAGTATCGAGACTTGTGGCTACAGTACGAGGCCACAGGGGCGATTGGCGCAGTTGGTAGCGCGCTTCCTTCACACGGAAGAGGTCATCGGTTCGAGTCCGGTATCGCCCACAGCCAAGAAAAAGCCCCGAAAGCCGGGGCTTTTTCTTTTTCTCGGTACGGGTTGGAGACCACCTGCGCGGCCCGGTCAGGCCCGCTTCCCGGAGATCACCCGGGCAAGCCAGACGATCAGCGCGATCACGACGAGCACGATGCCGACCCAGATGAGGAAGTTGAGCGACTCGACGAACCCTCCGGTGAACAGAAGCGCGATGGCGATGATGGCAACAATGACGAGGAGTACGTTCATCCTGCTCGCCGTCCTTTCTTTTGATTGACGTGCACTGATGGTGTGGAGATGCGGATTCGACTCAATCAGTGACGGCGTCCTTGACGTTCTCTCCGGCCTGCTTGAGGTTTGCCCTGGCCTGTTCAGCCTTGCCCTCGGCTTCCAGCCGCTCGTTGTCGGTCAATTTGCCGGCGGCCTCCTTTGCCTTGCCCACGGCTTCCTCGGCCGAGTTCTTCATCTTGTCCGAAGCACTCATGGGGACCGTCCTTTCACTCGTATCCAGCTTTTGCGATCAGTATAAAGCTCCCGCCCAAGGTAATCTAGGCTGAAATCCATGGACGGGCTTGTCGATCTCTGGGGGCAACTCTCCGCCCGAAACGAGCCTCTGCCCGCGATCACGGCCTGGCTGACCATCGCGGCCGCTGCCGTGCTCGTGCTGGTGCCGGCCGCGTGGCGGGTCACCCGCCACGTCATCACGATCGCGCACGAGGGCGGCCATGCGGTGGTCGCGACGGTGAGCGGTCGCCGGCTCGGCGGTATCCGTCTGCATTCCGACACCTCGGGGTTGACCGTCAGCAGCGGACGCCCGCGCGGACCCGGCATGGTGCTGACCCTGCTGGCCGGCTATACCGCCCCTGCCCTGCTGGGGCTCGGCGCGGCACGGATGCTCAGCCTCGGCTACGACATCGGCCTGTTGTGGCTGTCGCTGGCGGCCCTGGCACTGCTGCTCGTGCAGATCCGCAACTGGTTCGGACTGTGGTCCGTCCTCGTTACCGCTGGACTGGTCTTCGGCATCACCTGGTTCGGCACTCCTCCGGTGCAGAGCGTCTTCGCCCTGCTGATCACGGCGTTTCTGCTGCTCGGGGCTGTCCGCACCGTGGTCGAGCTCCAGCGGTCCCGGTCGCGGAGCCGCGGTACCGCCTCCGACGCCGACCAGCTGGCCCGTCTGACCCACATCCCGGGCGTGGTCTGGGTGGCCGTGTTCTTCACCGCGACGATCGCGTGCGCAGGGTTCGCCGGACGGCTCCTCGGCCTGCTTGCCTGATCCTGCCCCGCGGGGGTGCTGCCGTCAGGAGACCGTCGGCACGGCGTGTTTGAAGCCCACGTGGGACGCGGTGAAGCCCAGCCGTTCATAGAACCGGTGCGCGTCGACGCGCGCTGCGTCCGACGTGAGCTGGACGAGTTGAGCCCCGAAGGCCGGGGCATTCTGCACGGCCCACCGAATCATGGCTCCGCCGAGCCCGCGGCTCCTCTGATCCGAGCGAACCCGGACGGCCTCGATCTGCAACCGGGTGGACCCGACACGGGCGAGCCCAGGGATGACGGTGAGTTGCATGGTGGCCAGCACCTCGCCCAAAAGCGACGTCGCGACCAGCAACTGTTGGGCCGGATCTGCGTCGATTGCGGCGAATGCCCGTTCGTAGGCGACGCGATCTTCCGGCCGGTCGGCGTCGCCTCGGGAAGCGCTGATGGAGTCGTCGGCGAGAAGCCCCACGATTGCAGACAGATCCTGGGACAGGGCGCGCCGAAGGAGCACATCGCCGGCGGGAAGGGTGAGGGTGACGTCGACCATTCTCCGAGTATCCCAAATGCCGCCTTCGCGTCTGTGCTCGGGTGAGCTGGGCCCGGGTCTGGGCCCGAGCCCCAGCCCCAGCCCCAGCCCCAGCCCCAGCCCCAGCCCCAGCCCCAGCCCCAGCCCGTAATTGTGCCACTGGGGTCTCGCTGGGTGAGCAGCCGGAACCAATTCGACGGAGATTCTCCGGAAAAACGAGATTTCCAAACGATTTAGGGCCGATTTTGACAAAATCTCCGTCGAATTCGTTCGGGAGAGCCTGCCGCTCTCACGCTGCCGACGACAACGCTCATGAAGTCCGCGCTGTGTCAGACCGCGTTGAGTCCGCGTAACGCGGCTTGACGGTTGCGGTCGACTCCATGCGCGAGCATGCGCACGAGATGTCGATCGTGGGGCTGCACCCGGGAGAGTGCGACCCAGGCGACATCCTCGGCGCAGGCGGTCGGGCCGGGGGCTTCCCCGATCGGACCGGCCCCCTCCGATCAGGGCCGCGCCGATGACCAGCAGCACTACGCTCATGATCGTGGCATGGTGGCGCATCAGGAGGTCGACGGTTCGGTCGAAGCCGAGCGGATGACCCTGGCCGGCTCGCTCACGAGCCTGCGCCCCGTCGGCGACGTCCACTCACGTAAGTCGCCGCCGCGGTGCAACACCCGCCAACCGGTCTCGCTCGTCAGCGCATGACAGCCCGCAGACAGACGTGCCAGATTGTCGTGCGCGGTCAGCCCATCGAACTATCAATCCAGGGAATGCTCGATATCGCAGTTTGCGACCGACCGTTTGCAGTCTGGAAACCGGCAGGTTTGACCCACACCCGCAGGAACCGTTTCGGGTCTTCCGGCACCATGTACCGGTCGCGGCCGACCAAGAGCACCGCCCCCGCCTCCGGACGCACCAGAATCCGGGTGAAGCTCGGCACCCGACCGCGATCCGCCGGGCCGTCTCCGCGGCGATCGGACCGCAGCGCCACCTTCTCAGCCCGGTCGTAGAGCGTCCGCGACGCCATGCCGCGGGGCCTGGTACGTCAACTTCGACGCCGGCAACCTGCCTGCCGAACGCAGAACCTCCACCCCGAACGCCGGCCTCACCTCGTCGGCACCGACCACGCCTGAACGATCACCACCCTCCCATGCTGACAACTGATCTCACCCGACTCCAACGCGGCGCGGGCCAGCCCGAAGCGACGCGCGCCTCGACCGGTTCCGCCCGCCGAGCAAACGCCCCGTCCTACCTTGCCTCGATAGCGTCGGCCCGCGACTCAGCCGGCGGCGCCGAACCAGGTGGTGACCCCGGGCGAATACAGCACGGAATCCGGCTCGCGTCCGGCCAGCCCGGGGAACCCCGCCACGGCGAGCAGGGTGTCGTCAAGGCTCACCAGTTCGGCCTCGAAGAGCTCCCACGGCTCATGGTGGTTGCGCAGGTGCACCGTGCGGCCACGCGTACGGGTGAATAGAGCCCAGCGGGCGGTCAGGAAATCGGCGAGCGGGTCGCCGACGACCGGGCGGGCAGTCGGCCGCACCACGATCTCGGTGTGCGCCCCGGCGGCCAGGTGTCGGCGCGCGGTGTAGCGGTACTCCCCCGCCCCGACCTCAAGCTTGGTGCGGGACCACATGTACGGGATCGAGAACAATGCCCGGGCCGCCAGCACAGCCGCCAGCCGGGAGGCCTCCAGCGAGACGAAGACCACGCCGCGGTGCCCGTTCGCATCCACCGCGTACAGGCGCACGTTCACCTCAACGAAGGTGCCGAAGTAGGGAATGGGCGGACTGCCGAAGACGGTGGCCCGGTCCAGCACGAACGGGATCAGCCCAACCCAGCTAGCGCCGTCGAATTCGTCGGGCACGAGACCGTCCGGCAGCAGCGGAGCCACGAGAGCGGCGTCCACGCGCCAGTGCACGAATATCAGATTCGACCAGCGCTGGCTCGAGGACGCTCGCCCGGCCAGCAGGGGCGCAACGGCCGAGACCGGGTCCATCGCGGCATCCGTCATCTGGAAATCTCCCCTTGTTCCCGAGCCCATGCGGACCGGACTGCGGCATTCTGTGAACATCAACGCTACTCGCACCGGGACCAGGTCGACGCCCTCGAAATGCGAGCGATCCAGGCGCGAAGGCCTGAATCAGCGTCCGACCTGACTGCGTGCTATGCCTCGACGGCCGGCGCGGCCAGAGCGCTGTCGACGTCGGCCTGCTGGGCGGTCGTGAGTGAGGCCTGTGGCTTGGCGGTTTTGGTCGCGGCCGCTCCGACAGCGGCTCCACCGACGAGGTTGCCGAGCAGTTCCCGGATGCCGATACCCATGGTCGACTTGAGCACGCCGTCGACCTCGGTGATACCGGAAGCGACATTCTTGGTCAGTTGGCTGGCGCCATCCGTGGAGATGACCGTCAGGTTGTCGATGTTCGACATCGGAGCGGCCAGCTCGCGGGCGATCTCGGGCAGCATTTCCACCATGCGAAGCTGGATCAGCGCCTCACTCTGCTCGGCGACGGCCTCGGCGGACAGCCGGGTAGCGGTCGCCTCAGCGGTACCGCGGGCGAGGATGGCGTCGGCCTCGGCCTGCCCCTCCGCGCGGAGGGCCTCGGCGTTGGCGATGCGGCTGTCGCGGTCGGCGTTCGCGCCGGCCACGGCGGCCTCCGCCGCCGCGATGGCGGTCACCCGGATGCGGTACGCCTCGGCGTCGGCGATCGCGTTGACCTCGGACTCAAGCTCGGCCTTGCGGAGAGATGCGCGCCGCTGGGCGGTGAGCTCCTGCTCCTGAACGATGGCCTGCTGGGCCTTGGCCTCGGCCAGCGGCTTGGCTGCGGCGGCTTCGGCGGCGGCCTTGTCGGTGTCCAGCTGCAGCGCCGCTTTTCGAAGTGCGAGCGTGTTCTGGGCCTCGGCGATGGCCTGCTCGGCCAGAATGGCGGCCTCCTGTGCCTCCCGGTTGGCCGCGTGCTCGGCAACCTCGGCCTGGCGCCGCACCTTGGCCTGCTCGGCGCGTCCGAGGTCCCGGATGTAGTCGTTCTCGTCAGTGATGCCCTTAATCTCGAACGAGTCCACGTCGACGCCCTGGTTGGCCAGGGACTCCCGGGCGGTCGCCAGCACCGAGGAGCCGAGCTCGTCGCGCTTCTGGATGATGGTCATCACGTTCGTGCCACCGATCGACGACCGCAGGGATCCCGACAGTACTTCCTGTGCGAAGCCGTCGATGTTCTTGTCCTGGCCGAGAAACCTCTGCGCGGCGGCACGAATGGCGGCCGGGTCGTCGCCGACCTTCACAATGGCGACTGCTTCCACGGTGAGGGTGACGCCGTTCTGGTCCTGGGCGACGGCCGTGATCTCGATCGCCCGGCTGCGCAGGCTGATCTTGAACGCCTTCTGGAAGAACGGGGTGATGAACACGCCCTGGCCGTGCACGACGCGTTGCCCGGATTCCTCCAGCGTGGCGCCGTCGACGATGGTCTTCTTCGATTTCTTGCCGGTGATGATCAGGGCTTCGTCCGGCCCGGCGTTCTTGTAGACGCTCTTGGCATAGAACAGGCCGATCAGGAAGACGACGATACCCAGCATGATGAGACCGGGGATGGGGCTGAGCAGGAATTCAAACATGGGGTCCTTCCGTTCCGCCGGCACGAAGATCATGCACGTGGCCTGGCACTTCGCGCGGCGCGCGCGGGCACGAGACCCTCGAAGCCTAGTGGTCTGGGTCAGGCGGAACCATTCCCATTCGGGGGGTGCAGGTCAGAGCAGGCCGCGCTCCTGAGCAATAGTCACGGCCCGGGTGCGGTCGGTGTCCTCAAGCTTCTGATAGATGTTGCGCAGATAAGTTTTGACGGTGTTCGGGCTCACATTGTGCTTGCGGTCGATGTCCGCCACGGATTGATGGAAGGGCAGCTCGCGCAGCAGCACCCGCTCCCGCTCGGTGGGCGGTGCGACCGGGGCCGGGGCTGGGGCTGGGGCTGGGGCTGGGGCTGGGCTGGGGCCGGGCAATTCTCCCCCGGCGCCTGAGCGGACCGAGTCACAATCCGGCTTGCGAAACCGTCGAGGTCCCGCAGCTGCTCAGCCAGGCGCGGCGCCCGAGCCAGACGGGCATCCGCTTCGGCAGATCGTTCACCCTCCTCAGCGATGCCGGCGAGCACGATCCAGGCGCTCACGAGCGTGGTCCCGCTCCAACACCGGGCGGCCGGCGTTGCGGCGGCTTCCAGCCGCCCACCGGCGCCGTGGCGGCCCGGGGCCGGCGGGTACGCCAGGGAGCGGAGCAGCACGGCCTCCAACGAGTCCGTACCCAGCACGTTCTCCACCAGGAGCGTGACACGTCGGGCCTCGGCCCGCCCGTCCAGCGCACCGGTCAGCTCGAACCAGGGGATGCAGCACAGGCTCGGCACACGCGGGTGGGCGTCCGCATTCTCCCGCATCAAGCCGTTCAGATTCTCGAGCACCGATCGCCGCCTCGGGTCCGCCGCCGGTGCCGACAGGGACAGGAAGGTCTGGGCGGGCACGATCAGTCCGGAATCGCACACCAGAGGGTCGGCCGCGACAAGCCGTTCCAGCACGCCCTGATCGATCGGCTCGCAGCGTTCGTACCGGCGGATCTGGAGCGAGACCGAGGCGCGGGCCGCTGCGCGGTCGAACGCCGCCCCCGCCACGGATGCCACGGCACCCGTGGCCGGGCGCCCTGCGGCATCCGTCGCCCGAGCGAGTTGATCGTCGATGAGACCGGCGCGGGCCCAGTCGCCCCGGCGGGAGGCCGACACGGCGGCGAGGTCGCCGGCAAGAAGGAACAGCCATTGGTTACCGGCATTCCGCGCGGTCACAGCGACCATTCGCAGTCCCGCTTCGGCTCGCTCCGCCTCGCCCAGACCGGCGCGGCATCAGGTCTCCGCGGTGGCGGCCAGCAGGTCGACACCGAGGTCTCGCCGCCCCGGTGCGGCGCGGACGGCGCCCAGCCTGGCCAGACGGTCCCGGATTTCGTCAGGCGTCGCTGCGAAGAAGGCGGCAAGCGCGTCGATCACGACGGTCCAGATCTCCGCACTGCCGCCGGACGCGAGCCCCACCGCCTCGAGCTCCGCCAGCAGGTGGTCGGCCTGCCCCCGGTCGGGAAAGTACGGCGCGTCCAGGAGCAGCCTCAGGGACGCCGCCACGGATGCACCTGGGTTCCGGCGCGCACGGCCGGCTCTGCCAGGGCACGGAGGACGAGGTCGGGCGTTCCCCTGAGCACGAGATCGAGACCGAAAGCATCGAGCATCTCGGCGGCGAGGACGGGCAGCCCGGCAGCAAGCGCCTGCTCGAGAGCGTTTTGACCGTCGGCGCGGCGCGCGAACCACCGGGCCGCGGTCTCGTGAGCCGCCGCCGCCACGAAGTCACGTCGCCGCACCTCGCCCTGCAGATAGGCCAGCAGGATCGAGTGGATCAGATACGCCCTGGTGTCGTCGCCGCTCTCCCTGGTGATAAGTGCGCTGGGCCCGGCCAGCCGGTCCAGCCCAGCCCCGGCATCCGCTCGCTTCGTCACCTCGACGGCCAGGTCGACCGAGAGGACAGGCCTGACGGCGGCGCGCAGCTTCGTGTTCTCGTCACCGTCAGCTCAGCCGGCGATGATCTCCGACCGGAGGAAACCGGCCACCGCCGGATCGTCACCGTCGAAATCCACCACCAGCCGTGCGGAATCGTTCCTCCCGTGCAGGAACGGCACGATCAGCAGCAGCTCGCTCCGATCGAACGCCAGGTCCGCCGGCGGCACGTCGACCATGGAGCCGTCGCCGCGCAGTCGCGTCGGCCCTGCGCACGCCCGAGTGCGCCCGGCGACCACGAGACGGATGCCCTCGGGCACCGACGCGACCAGCTCGCCCACCAGCCCGGCCGATCCGCTTCGACACGGTCCAACCCACCGATGAACACGTACCGGGTGTCCCCGTCGCCTGACACCCCCGAGCGCCGCCCGACCTGCCGCCAGACATCAGCGGGACGGAACCGGCCCGGCTGCGCGCGTACCCAAGTGACCGACTCCCCGTTCCGGTGAAAACGGCCAGCCCAGGACGCCAGCAGGGTCATCTTCCCGGAGCCTGCCGCAGCCCACACGCAGACGCAGCGCGCTTCGCCGGCGATGAGCCGATGAAATGCACCATCAAGCCGCGGCCGTTTCACCTCAGCGGTCGACGGAGCCGGGATCGGCGTGCCGACCCCCGGTGACGGTGCAGCCGGTGACGACGCTGCAGGTGTCACGGCTCCCGGTGTCAGGGCTGCGCCCGGAAGCGCCATCTGAGCCGGTACCCGATGCGAGGTCATAGAGACGCGTCCTCCATTCGCGGCCCCGAGTGGTCGTTCAGCCTCGTCACCGTGGCTCTCGGCCTGCCCCACGGCTAGGGTGCACGCAGTTCCACGGAGTCGAGGGAGTACCAGGCGCAGACCGATCAGTGCATCCGCAGTGTCGCCGGAACCAGTGCCGGGCCCACGGAGGAGATCGGCCGGGCGAAGGCTCTGCACGATGCGGGCGCGATCACCCCGGCCGAGTTCGACGCCCTGAAGTCCCAGGCGCTGTCGAGGTCGTCCTACACCGAATAGGACAGCCACCGAATAGGACAGCACGCACAGGGCGGTGCTGCTTCATGGTTAGACGGCGTCGAGCGCGTAGCCCTCTTCACCGTGCACGATGGTGTCCACTCCGGCCACCTCGTCTTCGTTGTTGATTCGGAAGCCGATCGTCTTCTGAATGATCACGCCGATGCCGTAGGCCATCACGAAGGAGAAGATCGCGATGCCGAAGGCTGCGACGAACTGCACCCAAAGCTGGTTGAGGCTGCCGGTGTCGAGCAGGCCGATGCCCGACCCGAAGATACCGATGTAGAGCGTTCCGATCATGCCACCGATGAGGTGGATGCCCACCACGTCGAGCGAGTCGTCGAAGCCCCACTTGAACTTCAGGTCGATGGCAACCGCGCATACCGCTCCGACGAGGACTCCGAGGACGATCGCCCAGAACGGGGTGAGGATGTTACAGGCAGGGGTGACGGCGACGAGCCCGGCGACGGCACCCGAGGCGGCACCGATCGAGGTGGGCTTGCCGTCCTTGATCTTCTCGACGATCAGCCAGCCGAGAATACCGGCGGCGGGAGCGACGAGCGTGTTGATCCAGGCGAGGGCGGCGACACCGTCGACGGCGGCTTCGGAGCCGGCATTGAAACCGAACCAGCCGAACCACAGGAGCGAGGCACCGAGGAGGGTGAGCGGAACGTTGTGGGGCTTGGAGATGCCTTTCTTGAAACCCACCCGCTTGCCGAGCACCAAGGCGAGAGCCAGACCGGCTGCACCGGCGTTGATGTGCACAGCGGTGCCACCGGCGAAGTCGTTGACCCCGAGAGCGGCGGGAGCCCAGCCGTCGGCGAGGTTGAAGACCCAGTAGGCGACCGGGAAATACACCAGGGTCGACCACACGGCGGCGAAGATCAACCAGGCGCCGAACTTGGCACGGTCGGCGATCGCACCAGAGATCAGTGCGACGGTGATGATGGCGAAGGTGGCCTGGAAGCCGGCGAACGCCAGCCCGTTCAGGTCGGGAGAGAGGGATCCGTCTTCCCCGGCGCCGAGCAGCCCACTCAGGCCGAGCAGCCCGGACGGGTTGCCGAGGAAACCGGGGATCAGCGGCGGGCCGAAGACGAGCCCGTAGCCGTAGAGCACCCACAGCACACCGACAACGCCCATCGCGCCGAAGCTCATCATCATCATGCTGATGACGCTCTTCGCCTTCACCATTCCGCCGTAGAAGAAGGCAACACCGGGAGTCATCAGAAGCACGAGGGCGGCCGCGACGAGGAGCCACAGGGAATTGAGATTCAGGGCTATTTCATCAGTTGTGGCGTCCAACAGGACTGACAGTTGAACCATGGATATGGTTACCTCTCGCTAACTAACAGTGATTGCCGTCGACGTGCACAGGGTGAGCGGTTGATCGTGTCTCGGCGGGTACAGAGTCAGTTTGAAGTTGTGAGGTTTCGGTGAGTGCGCGCGGATGTTTCGCCCGCGTTACGCGCCGAGCGACGGTGTTAACATCGCGTTTCCGGCAAGCAGAGCGGTGGTCCGGCCTCGATCAGTCGTGGATCAGTCGTGCGGTGGAAGCTCACCTGTGGTCAGCGCCACGAGACGGGACTGGGACCGCTGGTACTTCTTCCGGTAACCGCCGGAGAGCATCTCCTCGTCGAAGACCTCGTTCAGGGGCTGCCCGTTGGCGATGATCGGAATCTCCGCGTCGTAGACCCGGTCGATGAAGGCGACCAGCCTGAGGGCATCCGTCTGGTCGGTCAGTAGGTACACATCGGTCAGGGCGATGACGTCGATGCCGTGGATCAACTTGATGTACTTCGACGGATGCACCGTGCTGAGATGTCGGATCAGGTCGCCGAAGTCGTCCCGGGTCACCGTGGAGCCGCGTTCGACCAGGGCGGGCACCAGCTGGTCCACTTCGTCCCGGGACACGGCGATGGCGTGGCCCTCGATGTCGCGCCTGCGGAAGTCGAGGCCGTCGATACGCACGATCTCGAAGTTCGCGGACATCGCCTGGATCTCGCGAAGGAAGTCGATCGCGGCGAAACGCCCCTCGCCCAGCGAATTCGGCGGCGTGTTCGACGTGGCGGCGACGCGGGTACCCGAGGCCACGAGCTCGCCCAGAAGCCGGGTCATCAGCATGGTGTCGCCCGGGTCGTCGAGTTCGAACTCGTCGATGCAGATCAGGCGGGCGCCGGAGAGCTGCCTGACGGTGGCTGCGTAGCCGAGTGCTCCCACCAGTGCGGTGTACTCGATGAAGGTGCCGAAGTATTTCGGTCCCGGGGCGGCATGCCAGAGCGCGGCCAGCAGGTGGGTTTTGCCGACGCCGAAACCACCGTCCAGGTAGATGCCCGGCAGCTCCGGCTTGGGCTTGCGGGTGCGGGAGAAGAAGCCGCTGGGCCGCTGGGCCAGCCAGGCTCCGGCAAAGGTGCCCAGCCGTTCAACGGCCTCGAGCTGCGAGGGGAAGTTCAGGTCAGGTCGGTACGACGCGAAGGAGGCGTGCTCGAACTGGGGCGGCGGAACCAACTCGGCCACGATCTCCGGCCCGGTGATGCTCGGAGAGCGATCGGCCAAACGTTGCACCTGGCTGAGAGCTTGTGGAGCCATGCTGTAGTACCCGGTTTCTGTGTCGAACTGATAGTCCCGGTCGGAGCACCATCGTTGAAGAACGACCGCGGATGCGATCAGGACCCATACCGCGTAGATTCGAAAACGCGGACCGGTAACCAGCCTAAACCGCGCCCATTTGATTCCAGTGTCCATCGGACGCCACCAGGAGGTTCCCCCCATGTCTGTTGATCTCGATCCGGCACCGAAGTTCATGGCCTACGCCCACCCCGAACGTCTGGTCAGCACCGAGTGGCTGCAGGCGCATCTCGAAACCCCCGGTCTTGTTGTCGTCGAATCAGATGAAGACGTTCTGCTCTACGAAACCGGCCACATTCCGGGAGCCGTGAAAATCGACTGGCATACCGACCTCAATGATCCGGTCGAGCGCGACTTCGTCGACGGTGCCGCCTTCGCCGCAATGCTCGGTGCCAAGGGCATCTCCCGCGACACCACCGTGGTCATCTACGGCGACAAGAACAACTGGTGGGCGGCCTACGCCCTGTGGGTGTTCACCCTATTCGGCCACGAAGACGTCCGCCTGCTCGACGGCGGCCGTGACAAGTGGGTGGCCGAGGAACGAGGCCTCACCCGGGACAAGCCCGTTATCACCCCGACCGTGTACCCGGTCGCCCCGCGCAACGATTCCGCCATCCGCGCATTCCGCGAGGATGTCTTCGCGCACTTCGGGAACCCGCTGATCGACGTGCGCTCCCCCGAGGAGTACACCGGCGAACGCACCCACATGCCGGCCTACCCGGAGGAGGGCGCCCTGCGCGGCGGCCACATCCCGTCGGCGGCGTCGGTGCCGTGGGCGCGCGCCGCTGCCCCGGACGCCACCTTCCGCACCCGCACCGAGCTGGACGCCATCTACCGTGACGAGGCCGGCCTCTCCGACGGCGACAGCGTCATCGCCTACTGCCGGATCGGCGAGCGGTCCAGCCACACCTGGTTCGTCCTGACCCACCTTCTCGGCTTCGAAGGCGTGCGCAACTACGACGGGTCCTGGACCGAATGGGGTAACGCCGTGCACGTGCCGATCGTGATGGGCACGGAGCCGGGCGCCGCACCTCAGCCCCGCTGAGCCGGCCGGCCCACTCGGATTCCGGGGCCTCACGGCCCGCGCATGGCAGAATGAGTGTCGATGACCGCTACCGAACTTCCCGCCAAACTGGCCGAGATCCGCGATGACTTCCTCGAACTCGAGGAGTCCGACCGGCTGCTGCTGCTGCTTGAGTTCGCCGACGAGCTGCCGGCGCTCCCGCCGCGCTACGCGGAGCACCCGGACCTGCTCGAGCGAGTCGTTGAATGCCAGTCTCCCGTCTTCATGTTCGTCGAGGTGGACGGCGAGTCCGCGGTGCACCTCTACGCGACCGCTCCCCGGGAGTCGCCGACGACCCGGGGCTTCGCCTCGATCCTGGCCCAGGGTCTGGATGGGCTCAGCGCCCAGGAGGTGCTCGATGTGCCGGATGACTATCCGAACACGATCGGATTGACGAAAGCGGTGTCTCCCCTGCGCATCCGCGGCATGTCAGCCATGCTCGCCCGCACCAAGCGCCGCCTGCGCGAGGGCGCTGCGTGACCCTGACCCGGGTGTTTCCGGAGCCGGACGCGGGCGGCGATACGGTCGACCTGCCGCGGAGCGTCGACGGGCTCGACCCGGTCAGCCGGGATTGGCTGTTGCGGCGCTACGCCCCGACGCCGGGCGCGTACCTGCGGGTCAACATGATCGCCAGCCTGAACGGCGGCGTGGCCGGGTCCGATGGCACCTCGGATTCCCTCTCGAGCCGCCTCGACCGCCGGATCCTAGGTGTGATCAGGGAACTTGCCGACGTCGTCCTGGTCGGCGCCGGCAGTGTCCGTGCGGAGGGGTACGTCGTGCCGGCCCGGGCGGCCCTCGCGGTCGTCACCTCCAGCGGAAACCTGGCCGGTCATCGGCTCGAGCACTTTACGCACCGGGACTCCGCACACCCGGAATCCGCGCATCGGCAGCCGGTGTTTATCCTCTGTCCGCGCTTCGCAGTCGGCCGGGTGGAGGCCGCCACGGTCGGGGCCCGCACGACCGTGGTGCCGCTCGACGATGAGAACGGTGTCCTCACTCCGTCCACGATTCTCGCGGCCCTCTGCGCCCTCGGCCTCCCGCGCATCGTCTGCGAGGGAGGTCCGGTGCTGGCCGGGCGATTCTTCGCGGCCGACCTGGTCGACGAATTCTGCCTGTCCACGAGCCCCCAGGTAGTGCTCGGCGGCCGCGGGTTGCTCGAATCGGCCACGGCCGGATCCACCGGATTCAGGTTGCGGCAACTTCTTCTGGACGACCAGGGAGCGACATACGCTCGGTGGGAGCGATCTCGACCAGCCAGTTCGTGATGGCCTGATTCCAACCCTCGCGGTCGTAGTTCCACAGCTTCGTGTGCCGCGCCACCGCGAACGGCAGAAAGGTCACGATGTCGGGTCGGCGCCCGGCCAGGGCGCGGGAGCCGGTCGCGGGCACGAATCCGTCGTCGTCGCTGTGCATCAGGAGCACCGGTAGGTCGAGCTCGGCGGCGCGCGTGACGAAATCGAGGCGTCCGAAGTCGATCGGTTGGGTCTGACCGGTGACGATCTTGCCCCAACGCCGTCCCAGGACCTCCAGAGCACCGCTGGCGATGACCGCGGGCAGGCCGAGCAGACCGCCGTGGAAGCGCGCGACATCCGCCCAGTCGATCACGGGCGAGTCGAGCACGATGCCGACGATCCGGTCGCGCAGCGTTGATCGCGTCGCGCTCTGCAGCACGATCGCGCCGCCCATGGACCACCCCATCAACACGATCTCGGTCGCACCGCGGTGCACCGCGAACGCGATCGCCGCATCGACATCCTGCCATTCCGCGTCTCCAAGGGAATACCGGCCGTCGCCGCTCCGCGGTGCCTCCCCGTCGTTGCGGTACGACACAAGCAGGGACGTGAAGCCCGCATCCCGGAAGACCGGCGCCGCTCGCAGCGTCTCCTGCCGCTGCACCCCGCGCCCGTGCACCTGGATCACCCAGCGGCCGTCCGGCTCCTCGGCCGGGATCAGCCAGGCCGGGGCATCACCGACGTCGGTGGAAACGAGCACGTCCTCGAAGGCGAAGCCGAGGTCCCAGGGCCCGAGGTACGAGTAGCCGCCGAGCCGGCCGCGCTCGGCTCGGGCCAGATCCCCGTGATCGACGCGCAGGATGCGCCGCGTCACCTTCGTGGGCGTGAGACGGAGGATCTCGCCTAGGTGGGCGTGTCCTGTATCGCCCGAGAACCAGAAGCTGTAATCGCCCTGCAGTACGGAATCCGCCGTGGACTGCAGCGTAATCGTTCCCGCCACGAGGTCGACGGAGTGGATCCGCACGTCGTCGGAGCGCGTGGTCGAGGGCGTCACAATCCGACGTGCCATCACGGCCGCCAAAACACCGCCCGCGATCCCCAGCAACACCGTTGCCCCGGCGACTGCGATCCCGCTCACCGCCAGAAAACGCCTCGGGTACCGCCCTGAGCCCGCCCGCTCACGCATGACTACCTCCCCTGTCCGGCGTGCCTGTCCGACTCCGCTCGAAAAAAACTCTAGTCTGCACACGTGCCCGAAACACAAGAAACGCCTTCGCCGGAGTTCGCCGCCGCCCGCGCATCCTTCGCACGTGCCCGCATCCGTACGGAGCTTGTGGTCAATGAGATTTCCGCACCCGGAAACCTCGCTCCGCACTCCATCGCCTTCTCGGCCGACGTGACCCCGGTACGTCACGGGAGCGACTCCGATCTCGGGACCGGACGCTTCATCCTGCTGTATGACCCGGCCGAGCCCGAGGAGTGGGGCGGCGCCTTCCGCGTCGTCTGCTTCGCCCAGGCTCCCCTTGAAACCGACATCGGCCTCGACCCGTTCGTCGCGGGGGTCACCTGGTCGTGGCTCGTCGATGCTCTCGACGCCCACGGGGCACGGTATACAGCGGCCTCGGGGACCGCTACTAAGATTATCTCGTCCGGCTTTGGCGAACTTGCCAAGCAGGGCGATGGCGCGCAGATCGAACTGCGGGCCTCGTGGACGCCGCTGGACCACAATCTCGCCGCCCACGTCGAAGGATGGGGCGAGCTGCTCTGCATGCTCGCAGGTCTTCCACCCACTGGCGAAGGAGTCAGCATGTTGTCCACACGCCGAACCGGTCGTGCTTGATCACCAGGTGATCGATACGCGGGACGCCTACCTCGCGGCGACCGCAGCCCTCAGCGCGGGCACGGGCCCGATCGGCATCGACGCTGAACGAGCCTCCGGCTTCACCTACTCCCAGCGCGCCTACCTGATCCAGATCTATCGGCGCGACGCTGGCACATTCCTGTTTGACCCGCCCGCGATCGGCAACTTCCACGAGCTCAACCAGGCTCTGCGCGATGACGAGTGGATTTTCCACGCCGCGAGCCAGGACCTGGCCTGCCTGCGCGAGGTCGGACTTGACCCCCGACACATCTTCGACACTGAACTGGCCGCCCGCCTGCTCGGAATCCCCCGGGTCGGCCTCGGCACGGTGGTAGAAGAGCTGCTCGGCATCCATCTTGCCAAGGAACACTCCGCCGCCAACTGGTCGACCCGCCCACTGCCGGAGGCCTGGCTGGTCTACGGCGCGCTCGACGTGGAACTGCTTCCCGACCTGCGTGACCGTATGGTCGACATGCTCGCCACCGATTCCAAGACCGACATCGCCGCGCAGGAATTCGCCGCCGTGCTGGCGCGTGAGGCGAAGCCCGTCGGCCCCGAACCCTGGCGCCGCCTTTCCGGCGTGCACTCCATCCGGGGACAGCGTGGCCTGGCCGTGGCCCGGGAATTGTGGCTGGCTCGCGACGCTCTGGCACAGGAGCTGGATGTGTCCCCCGGCCGGCTCGTGCCCGATGCATCGCTGACGGCGGCAGCACGGGCCATGCCGGCGAACCGGCAGGCCCTGGCTGATCTGAGGGAGTTCAGCGGCCGTGCGAGCCGCAGCGAACTCGACCGCTGGTGGCGTGCCATCCAGAAGGGCCTGGCGTCAACCGACCTGCCGTCGCTTCGGGGCAACGGCGACCTGCTCCCGCCCCCGCGCGCCTGGTCCGACCGCAATCCCGAGGCTGACCTGCGCTACAAGGCCGCTCGCGCAGCCCTCACCGAGGTCTCCGAGGAGCTCGCCATCCCGCTGGAGAACCTCGTCACCCCGGACTATGTCCGCCGGGTGGCGTGGACGCCGCCCGTCAACGTCGATCCCGCATCCGTCGGTGAGGCGCTCGCGCACCTGGGTGCGCGCACCTGGCAAATTGAAGTGACCGCACAACGGATCGCCGATGCCTTTGTGGATGTCCACCAATCGATCGAGCTCTCTTCGGAAGCGGATTCGTAGGATCCGTCCAAGGATTCGACCCTCCACGGGAGCCCCTTTAGGATCGACCGACACCTGATCGATGATGGAGGCAAAGTGGCCGATAGAACAGAAGTCGTGTTTGTGGACGGGGTTCGTACCCCGTTCGGACGCGCCGGTGAAAAGGGCATTTACTGGAACACCCGGGCGGATGATCTCGTGGTCAAGGCCATGATCGGACTGCTGGAACGCAACCCGTCGGTCCCTGGGGAACGCATCGACGAGGTGGCGATTGCCGCCACCACCCAGACCGGCGACCAGGGCCTCACGCTCGGTCGCACGGCGGCACTGCTTTCCGGGTTGCCGAAGTCGGTACCCGGATTCGCCATTGACCGGATGTGCGCCGGCGCCATGACCGCCGTGACCACTCTCGGAGCCGGGATCGGATTTGGCGCCTACGACCTGGCCATCGCCGGCGGCGTCGAGCACATGGGACGCCACCCGATGGGTTCGGGCGTCGACCCGAATCCGCGTTTCCTGTCCGAGCGCCTGGTCAGCGAGGACGCCCTCAATATGGGCGCCACGGCCGAGCGCATCCACGACCGGTTCCCGGCGTACACCAAGGAGCGGTCCGACCGGTTCGCCCTGCGCAGCCAACAGAAGGTCGCCGCGGCCTATGCCGCCGAGAAGATACAGCCCGACCTCGTGTCGGTTGCGATCCGCAGCGATTCCGGCTGGGGTCTGGCGACCCGCGACGAGGCTCCCCGCCCCGAAACCACGATGGAGGGCCTCGCGACTCTCAAGACCCCCTTCCGTCCCCACGGACGGGTCACTGCCGGCAACGCTTCCGGGCTCAACGACGGTGCCAGCGCCTGCCTCCTCGCCAGCGGCAAGGCCGCCAAGGACCTCGGTCTCACCGTCAAAATGAAGATGGTCAGCTTCGCCTTCGCCGGCGTTGAGCCGGAGGTCATGGGACTCGGCCCGGTCCCCTCCACCGAGAAGGCCCTGCGCAAGGCCGGCCTCAGCATCACGGACATCGGCCTGTTCGAACTCAATGAGGCTTTCGCCGTGCAGGTCATCTCGTTCCTCGACCACTTCGGCATCGACGACGAGGACCCGCGGGTGAACGAGTACGGCGGCGCGATCGCCATCGGACATCCGCTCGCTTCCTCCGGCGTGCGCCTGATGAACCAGCTCGCCCGTCAGTTCAGCGAGCACCCGGAGGTGCGCTACGGCCTCACCGCCATGTGCATCGGTCTCGGCCAGGGCGGCACCGTGATTTGGGAGAACCCGAACTTCAACCGGAAGGCAAGCAAGCGATGAGCAACTACTCCGAACTCGATTTCACCCCGCTGGTCGAGCTGTCGGCCGACGAGGTCGTCACCCACTGCTACGTACACGATGTGCCTCTGTCCGGTGGAAGGACCCTGGCGCTGGTCACGCTTGACAACGGCCGGGACCACACCCGCCCGAACACGCTCGGCCCGAACACCCTGCTCGAGTTCGCCATGGCGATGGACCTTCTCCGGGAACGCGCCGCCCTCGGCGACATCCACGGCGTCGCCGTCACCGGCAAACCGTTCAT
Source organism: Cryobacterium sp. TMT2-4 (assembly GCF_004402575.1). NCBI lineage: Bacteria > Bacillati > Actinomycetota > Actinomycetes > Micrococcales > Microbacteriaceae > Cryobacterium > Cryobacterium sp. TMT2-4. Next base: position 73,611 of record NZ_SOGE01000007.1, read on the forward strand.
CCTCGCCGCCGGCGCCGACCTGAGCAAGGTCAGCGAGATCCCATCGCTCGCGACGGGCAAGCTGCTGGCCCAGTTGGGCCACTATGCGCTGGGCAAGCAGGCCGAACTGGGTGTGCCCTCCTTCGTGTTCATCAACGGGCTCGCACTGGGGGGCGGGCTGGAGATCGCCCTCAACGCCGACTACCGCACCGTCGACGCGACCGTGCCCGCGATCGCGCTGCCCGAGGTCTCCCTTGGGCTGATCCCGGGCTGGGGCGGCTCCTACCTGCTGCCCAACCTGATCGGCATCGAGAACGCGCTCAAGGTGATCATCGAGAATCCGCTCAAGCACCGCACGCTCAAAGCGGCGGATGCTCTCGAGCTGGGCATCGCCGACGTGCAGTTCGCCTCGGCCAGGTTCCTTGAACAGTCCATCGAGTGGGCCGATGGCGTGATCGCCGGAAAGACAAAGGTCGCCCGGCCCAATACGCCCGGCAAGGTCGAACGGCTCGTGAAATGGGATGTGGCCGTGGGCGTGGCCCGCAAGATGCTGGAAAACCGCATCGGAACCGTCGCCCGGTCGCCGTACATCGCCCTCAACCTGCTCAAAGCAGCCAAGAGCGGATCTCGCCAGGAAGGGTTCGAGCGGGAAGACGACTCCTTGGCCGAACTCATCGCCGGAGACCAGCTGCAGGCCAGTATTTACGCTTTCAACCTGGTGCAGAAGCGAGCCAAGCGGCCGGCCGGTGCGCCGGACAAGGCCCTGGCCCGCCCGATCAACAAGGTAGGCGTCATCGGCGCCGGCCTGATGGCCAGCCAGTTCGCCCTTCTCTTCGTGCGTCGCCTGCGCGTGCCCGTAGTCATCACAGACCTCGATCAGGCCCGCGTCGACAAGGGCGTCGCGTACATCCACGGCGAGATCCTCACCCTGGAGACCAAGAATCGTATCTCCCCCGACGAGGCCAACCGGCTCCGCGCTCTGGTCACGGGAACGACAGACAAGGCACAGTTCGCCGACGCCGACTGGGTGATCGAGGCCGTCTTCGAGGAACTCGGCGTGAAGCAGGATGTCTTCGCCGAAATCGAGAAGCACATCTCTCCCGACGCCATCCTCGCCACCAACACCTCGTCCCTCTCGGTCGAACAGATCGGTGCGAAGCTGGCCCACCCCGAGCGCCTGGTCGGTTTCCACTTCTTCAACCCGGTGGCGATCATGCCGCTGATCGAGGTCGTGAACACCCCGCGGACCAACGACGCCACTCTCTCCACGGCGATGGTCGTGGCAGCCAAACTGCGAAAGAACGCGGTCATCACCCGGGACACCTCCGGGTTCGTCGTGAACCGCCTCCTGGCGAAGCTCTTGGGTGAGGCCATGCACGCCGTCGACACCGGAACCCCGTTCGAGGTCGTCGATGGGTCACTGGCTCCGTTCGGGATGCCGATGACCCCGTTCGAGCTGCTCGAGCTGGTCGGCCTCAAGGTCGGCGCACACGTTCTGGACACCCACCATGCCGCATTCCCGGACCGGTTTTTCGAGAGCGCGAACCTGCATAAGCTGGCCGAGCACGGAACCATTCTGGAGCGTGACGCCAAGGGCAGGATCAAGGGCTTCGACAAGGGCGCCGTCAAGATCGTCGCGGGCGGGCAGACCCCGATGACAGCCGAGCAGATCCTACGCCGGATCGAGGACGGCCTCGCCGATGAAATCAAGCGGATGCTGGACGACGGCGTCGTGCACGCCGCGGAGGACATCGACCTGTGCATGATCCTCGGGGCCAACTGGCCGTTCCAGATGGGCGGGATCACGCCCTACCTCGACCGCGTCGGCGCGAGCGAACGGGTCTTCCAGAGCACGTTCCACACCCCATCGATCCGCGGCGTCGATGCCGCGGCCGTGCCTGCTACCCGCACGAGCGTAGGCGACTGACCGCAGGCGACTGACTGCATCCACTCCGCCGACCCGTAACCTCGGCTCCTTTCTCTTCACGGAAGGGGAGCCGAGGTCGTGGCTCGGCGCGGTGGTCGGCGGTATTTTTGTGCGGCCGGCGGGGCCGGAAGGGTGAGGCCTGCCAAGTGTGGGCGTTGGGGGTCGCACGGGCCGGGGTTTCCGAACCGGCCGTTTCCCTTGCCGATGTAGACGATCAGGGGACCTCGATGTGGGCAGAACGTGCATTCCACGCCCTATCCGAGTCCGGGCCCGGCCCGGCCAGCAACTCTGCCCTGAACGAATTCGACGGAGATTCTGGCTCTCCTGTCGTAACCGTGGGTTAATCCCGGCCGGGGAGTGCGGGTTTGTGGCCGCCGAGGCTGAGCATGGCGAGGGCGATGAGGGCGTCGGGTGATTTGAAGCCGAAGGCGATGCGGGTGAGTAGTCGGATCTTGGTATTCATGGATTCGATGCGGCCGTTGGAGAGGCCGTGCTCGATCGATGCAAGGATCGCGGCCCGGTGCTTGACGATG
>NZ_SOGE01000026.1:0-57808 GCF_004402575.1 Cryobacterium sp. TMT2-4
CCGGAAACGCCTCGGTTGGACAACACCAGCCGAGCTCCTCGTCGACGAACTAGAATCCAGCTAACCAACCAGTGTTGCGACGACCGCTGGAATTCGCCCCAACTGAAAATAGGGCCACCAACCATCATGGAAGGTGATCAAATTGGATGATTGGGCAGAGATTCGCCACCTGCATTCGACGGGGAAGCATTCGAAGCGGGAGATAGCTCGGCTGGTTGGAGTGTCCCGAGGAACGGTGGACCGGGCGTTGGCCGTGGATCGGTCGCCGACGTATCAGCGGGAGCCGACTGGGTCGAGTTTCGACGCGTTCGCCGGCCAGGTGCGGGTGTTGCTCGCAGCGACGCCAACGATGCCGGCCGCGACCGCTGCTGAGCGGGTGGGCTGGTCGGGGTCTCCGTCGCTGTTCCGGGCCAAGATCGCCGAGCTGCGGCCGGAGTATGCGGTGCCGGATCCCGCGGATCGGCTGGTGCACCCGCCCGGGTTCCAGGTCCAATGTGATCTCTGGTTCCCGCACGAAGACCTGCCGCTGGGCCATGACCAGGCTGCTGCGCCGCCGGTTTTGGTGATGACGTCAACGTTCTCCGGATTCATCCAGGCCCGCATGTTGCCCTCGAGGACGACGCCGGATTTGCTCGGTGGGATGTGGTCGTTGCTGCAGGAGGCCGAGGCCGTTCCCGCCCGTTTGACCTGGGACAACGAGACCGGCATCGGGCGCGGGAAACTCACCGAGCCGGCCGCCGCGTTCGCCGGCACCCTCGGCACGCAAATCAAGCTGCTCAAGGCCCGCGATCCTGAGTCCAAGGGCATGGTGGAGCGGATGAATCGCTTCTTCCGCAGCCGATTCATGTCGGGTCGCGCCTTCATCTCTCCCGACGACTTCAACCAGCAGTTGGCTGGCTGGCTGCCCATCGCGAACAACCGTCTCTCGAGGTCGCGACGAGGGCGACCCGGTGACCTGGTCCGCCTCGACCGGGCGGCGATGCGCGGCCTGCCGCCGATGGCGCCGGAGGTGATGTTCCGCAACAGCGTCCGGCTCCCAAGGGATTACTACGTTCGCGCGTTCAGCAACGACTACTCCGTCGACCCAGCCATGATCGGCCGGGTCGTTGACGTGGCAGCGAGCCTGGAGCGCGTGACCGTCCACCACGACGGGGTCCTCATCGCCGAGCATCGCCGGAAGTGGGCTCGGCAACTGACCGTCACCGACCCGGCACATGTCCTCCGCGCGGCCGAGCTGCGCGCCCAGTTCCAAGCCCAACGCGCCCGCCGGCCCACGGTCACGGCCGTCGTCGAGATGGCCTCACTGGACCGCTACGACGAGCTCTTCAGCGTTGACATCGACGCCGCACCGACCGTGTTGGCGGTCGCGTCATGACCGGCTCGGAAGCGGCCTCGCAGATCGAGTACTACGCCCGCGCGCTGCGGGCGCCACGGATCAGTGAAGCGTTCCGGCGCCTGGGCGATCAGGCCCGCGACGCGGGCTGGTCCCACGAGGAATACCTCTCCGCAGTGCTCTCCAAAGAGGTCTCCGAACGCGAAACCTCCGGGGCCGCGCTGCGGATCAAGGCCGCCCGGTTTCCCGGTCACAAGACCCTCGAGGACTTCAACTTCGACCACCAACCCTCCGCCAACCGAAACCTGATCGCGCACCTCGGCACGAGCGTGTTCCTCACCGAAGCGAAGAACGTCGTCCTCCTCGGGCCACCCGGAACCGGGAAAACACACCTCGCCGTCGGCATCGGGATCAAGGCCGCCAAGGCCGGCCACCGGGTCCTCTTCGACACCGCGACGGGCTGGGTGACTCGACTCCAAGAGGCCCACTCGCGGGGCAAACTCGCCGCCGAACTCATCAGGCTGCGCCGCTACAGCCTGCTGATCGTCGATGAGGTCGGCTACATCCCATTCGACCAGGACGCCGCGAACCTGTTCTTCCAGCTCGTGTCATCCCGCTACGAACACGCCTCGCTGATCATGACGAGCAACCTGCCCTTCGCCCGCTGGGGCGACGTGTTCGGCGACCTCACCATCGCCTCCGCGATGATCGACCGCATCGTTCACCACGCCGACGTAATCAGCCTCAAAGGCAACAGCTACCGGCTCAAGCAACACCAACCCGCCGTGACTACGGCACACTAGAACCACACGAGAGTGGCCCTGTTTTCAGTTGGCAGAAGTGGTCCTGTTTTCAGTCGGCGTTAACACTCGGGAAGGCATCCAAACGCGTCCAAGAGGCGGCGCGAGGCTCATACCAGTTCAACTTCGTGCTTCGGACTCACGGGTGGACTCGCCTTCCGCCGAAAAGTTGGTCGTGACACCCCCACTCTCGATTCTGGCATCGAGAGACGACGCATTTCGTAGCAGGCATGGAGCGTCCAAGCGCTAACGATGCAGCGGGTCTAGCTTCTTACAAGTTTCTGCTGCAGTGGATGTTGCATTAGTCGGTGTGCCGACTGGCGGCTGTGGAACGGTCACGATGGATCGAGTTGTGTGTCCTTCCGGATCCTTCTTGGCGCGAGCTCTCCGACACAACAAGATGATTGAGTTGACAACCACCGTGCCCAGGCCAATGACATAGCCAGGGATCCACCAGGCGCTCGACCGGTCCTCCGATCCCGGTGAAGTTGACGCAGCCGCGATGAAGCTCGCGCCCAGCGAAACGAACATCAGAGTTCCACCGGCCGTTAGCACGCCAACTTGAATCCGGTCAGCAGTTAATGTCCATGAAGAAGATGCTTTGACATAGTTTCTGATCAGCTGCGATCTCACTTCGCTGAGGGCGCTTGGTCTGGACCAGAGAGCTTCTCAATCGCAGACGTGAGTCGTTCAATTCGACCTAGACCGACGTTCGGCATGAAGGCGCCACCGACTGAGACGCCTATCGCGACGGCGGCTGTGATTGAAGCCACGATGCTCGGAATTTCCTCAACTGCTCACATGCCATAAGGGTATTGCCGGGTGATCTCACCCCTTGACCACCTGCAGGACAAGGTTGAGACACGGTCGAGGATAGTGACAGGAAGACGGGGATTGGCGCGGTGACAGGTGCACAGAATTCGCCGTGATTTCGGCAGTAGCCAATGACAACTGAGTCAGGAACCTACACACCCGCCGCAACGCGGTCATATTCTCCGGGCGGCACGCGAATCCCACTACGCTACGAACGGGGACGAAAGTGCCGTGCAAGCGTTCGGATCGGTCCGTTCTCGCTCGTGGCCGTTCGCCACGAAGGAGACGCGCGTGAGAGTCGGCATCGGACGAGAACGCCTGCAGGGTGAGCGCCGCGTCGCGGCGACCCCCGAGACAGTGACCCAGCTCACAACCCTTGGACTCGAGGTCCTGGTTGAGTCTGGTGCGGGCGCCCCTTCCGGTCACGGCGACGCCGCCTACACGGATGCCGGTGCCGCCGTTGTGCCGCACCTCACCCCGGGCGACCTCGATGTCTACTGCCACGTGCGCCCCCTCGCCCCGGAGTTCGCGGCTGCTCTCCGCCCCGGCACGATTACGGTCGGCCTGGCGTCGCCGGCCTCCGAGCTGGCCACGGTCGCCGCCCTGGCCGCGGCCGGCGCGACGGCCTTTGCCCTCGAACTGGTTCCGCGCATCTCGCGCGCCCAGTCGATGGACGCGCTCACTAGCCAATCGCTGGTCTCCGGCTATCGCGTGGTGCTCGAGGCGGCCATCCGATTCCCCCGCTTCTTCCCGCTCTACATGACCGCGGCCGGTACGATTCCGCCGGCTCGAGTGCTCGTGCTCGGGGCCGGCGTGGCCGGACTGCAGGCAATCGCCACGGCCAAGCGCCTTGGTGCCCGGGTCTCGGCCTACGACGTGCGCCCGGCCTCGGCCGATGAGGTCACCTCCATGGGTGGCACCTTCGTCGACCTCGACCTGGACGCCGTCGAGGGTACGGGTGGCTACGCCCGGGAGCTGAGCGTAGACCGTGCCGTGCGCCAGCGCGAACTGCTTGCACCCTACGTGGCCGCAGCCGACGTCATGATCACCACGGCGGCCATCCCCGGTCGCGCGGCCCCGCTTCTCGTCACGCACGAGATGGTGGCCGCGATGCGTCCAGGCTCGGTCGTGATCGACCTGGCCGCCGAGACCGGCGGGAACGTCGAGGGTGTTCTCGCCGGTGTGGACACCCTGGTGCCCACCCAGGTCGGTGACGGCTCCGTCACGCTCGTGGGCATGAAGGACGCCCCCTCCACGATGCCGGCGGACGCCTCGCGGCTTTTCGCCAAGAACGTGGCCAACCTGCTCGCTTTGATGACCGTCGACGGCACGGTGACGCCCGACTTCACGGACGAGGTCGTCGCCGGGGCCTGCCTGACGCATGACGGCACCATCCGGCACGAACCCACGGCCGCCGCCGTGGCCGCCGCCGCGACAGGAGAACACTGATGGATCCAATCACCCTGCTGACCGTCGTCGTGCTGGCGGTCTTCGTCGGCTTCGAGGTCGTCTCGAAGGTCTCGAGCACCCTGCACACCCCACTGATGAGCGGGGCGAACGCCATCCACGGCATCATCCTGATCGGAGCCATCATCGTCGCCGGGCAGACCCTGGAGCCGTGGCTGCTCGCGGTCGCCCTGCTCGCCGTGGTGATGGCCACCGCGAACCTCGTCGGTGGCTTCGTCGTGACCGACCGGATGCTCAAAATGTTCGCCCCCCGCAAACCGGCCGGCGCCGGCCCGAAGACCGATCCGAAGGACGCGACGAAATGAGCCTGCTCAGCCCCGAGTGGACCAGCCTGCTCTACCTGATCGCCGCGGTCTGTTTCATCTTGGCCCTGCGCGGGCTCTCCTCGCCGAAGACCGCCCGCCGCGGCAACCTGATCGGGGCCGCCGGCGCGCTGCTGGCCGTGATCACCGTCTTCCTCTCCGCCCGGATCGAGAACATCCCGGCCATCCTCATCGCCATCGCGGTGGGGTCGGCGATCGCCGCCCCCATCTCGCGGCGCGTGGAGATGACGCAGATGCCCCAGCTCGTCGCGCTGTTCAACGGCGTCGGCGGCGGTGCCGCGGCACTGGTCGCCATGCTGGAGCTCGGCAGCACCGACAGCCCGTGGAGCAAGGTGGCCGTGGTCTTCACGATGCTCATCGGCGCCGTCTCGTTCTCCGGCTCCGCGGTCACCGTCGGCAAGCTGCAGGGTCTGATCAGCTCCAGGCCTCTCATCTTCCCGGGCCTCGCGATCGTGATGGGCGGCATCGTGCTGGCCGCCCTTGTGGCCGGAGGCTTTGTCGTCGCCACCGGTGCGGCCGGTTGGGCTATCGGTCTGCTCGTGCTGGGACTGCTCGTCGGGGCGCTGCTCGTGCTCCCCGTCGGTGGGGCCGACGTGCCGATCGTGATTTCCCTGCTCAACGCCTTCACCGGGCTGGCCGTCGCGGCCTCCGGCATCGTTCTCGGCAACCTGCTCCTTGTGGTGGCCGGCACCCTCGTGGGCGCCAGCGGCACGATCCTGACCCGGGCGATGGCATCCGCCATGGGTCGCGGCGTGAACGGAATCCTGTTCGGGGCGTTCAAGGGCGGTTCCACCGCCGGGTCGACCGCCCAGAGCGACCGGCCCGTGCGCAGCTCCAATGCGGAAGACGTCGCGGTGCTGCTCAACTACGCCCAGCGCGTGGTCATCGTGCCCGGCTACGGCCTCGCCGTGGCGCAGGGCCAGCACACCATCGCCGAACTCGCCACCACCCTCGAGGCGCGCGGTATCGAGGTCGTCTTCGCCATCCACCCGGTGGCCGGGCGCATGCCCGGGCACATGAACGTGCTTCTCGCCGAGGCGAATGTGCCCTATGAGGCGCTCAAGGAGATGGCCGAGGTCAACCCCGAGTTCAAGAACACGGATGTCGCCCTCGTCGTCGGCGCCAACGACGTGGTCAACCCGGCCGCGAAGACGTCGCCCGGCTCGCCGATCTACGGCATGCCGATCCTCGACGTCGGTGATGCCCGGCAGGTGGTGTTCCTCAAACGGTCGATGCGTCCCGGTTTCGCCGGCATCGAGAACGAGCTGCTCTACGACCCGAAGACGACGCTGCTGTTCGGCGACGCCAAGGACTCTCTGACGAAGGTGCTCGGCGCGGTCAACGCGCTCTGAGTTCGGTGCCCGCCCGGCCCCGGCGCACAGGTCAGGGCGGTAGGGTTCAGTCAGGGATCCGACCCTGATCCCGATCGGGGCGGTTCCGGTGCGAGGGAGGGCCATGACGAGCAGGTGGGCGCGATTCGGTCGCGGATGGCTGACCGCATCCGTCGCCGTCTTCGTCGCCGCCCTCTCGCACATCGCCGGCGGCGGCAACGCTCCCGGCTGGCTCAGCGTGGGTCTGGCCCTCGCCTTCGCGGGGATAGCGTCCGTACTGTTGGCCGGCACAAGCTTGTCGCTATTGCGTCTCTCCCTCTCCGTCGGGGTCAGCCAGCTTCTGCTGCACGTTCTGTTCGGCCTCGGCGGGGCCTCGAGCACGACGATGACGAGCACCTCCCATCACGGAGCCGTCACCCTGGCGGACGCGACCCCCCACCTGATGCACGCGGTCGGCGCCCTGCCTGGTGGCTGGATGTGGGTGGCACACGCCTTGGCCGCCCTCGTCACCATCGCCGCCCTGTACCGCGGCGAGAAGACGTTCTGGGCGCTGCTCGAGGAGACGACGATCCGTCTCATCGCGGTCCTGATCGAACGCCTCGCTCCGGCGCAGATCGGAACGAATGCGGCGACGCTGCGCCCTGCTTTCCGCCGGGTCTTCGTTCCTGCCGATCTCGGCGTACTGCTCTCCAGTGCGCTCCGCCGCGGTCCGCCCCCGCGCGCCCTGGCACCGTGAGGCTCTGACCTTCTCACTCGTGCGCTCTGATCCCGATGCGCTGCACCCTGCGCGCGACCCGCTGACCCGCTGACACCTGGCCCGAGTGATTCCGTTCGACCTCGGTGAGGTCGCCGGCGTCTGCGCACCCGGCCACCGGCACGTCTGTGCCCGGTGAATCTGCCGTCGCACCGCCCCATCTCTTCCCTCCACGAATCGGAGATTTCAATGATTTCTGCCCAACCGCGACGCCCGGCAGCCGCCGTTTTCCTGACCCTGGCCGTGATCGCTCTGTCCATATTCAGCCCGGTGGCTCCGGCGGCCGACGCCCACGACCAGGTGGCGTTGACCGTGCCGGCCGACGGTGTGAACGTCGACCTCGCTCCCGCCGAGATCGCCATCACGTTCACGCAGGACATCCTCGAGGTCGGCGCCATCGTCATGGTTGTCGATACCGAGGAGAAGAACTGGGCAGAGGGCGACATGCGGCTCGACGGGCCGCAGGCCACCCAGCCGGTGGCGGCCGACCTGCCCGACGGTGCCTACGACGTGCGCTGGCGGGTCGTGTCCGCCGACGGTCACCCGGTCTCTGGCGCCTTCGCCTTCACCGTGGGCGCCGCGGCCCAGCCTCGATCACAGTCGACTGCGGGTGCAACCGCGGCGCCGGACCCGTCCGGCGACGCGACATCCGCCGCCTCGGAAGAGACCGCCGACGGAACGGGACTCGCGGTGGTCGCGGTGGGTCTCCTCGGTGCCCTCGGTGGACTGGCCGCCGTCGCCCTGTTCATTGCCTGGCGAGCCAGGCGCCCTGGCAACCCGTGAAAAACCTGAAGCACCTGAAGCACCTGAAGCACCTGAAGCACCTGACACGCCGCATCGTTTCCCGAGCACCCAACGCACCACACCAGGAGAACCCCTCATGAAGCTCAACACCGTTCCCACCCGATTCGTCGTTGCCGCCGCCGCTCTGATGCTGGCCCTCTCGGGCTGCGCCGGCGCGACCGAGGCACCCGCGGCGACGACCGACAGCGCCACCTCGGCCGACACCCTGGCCATGACGGATGCCTGGGTCAAGGCGAGCGAGTCCGGCATGACCGGCGCCTTCGGCCTGCTCGAGAACTCCGGACCCGACGACATCACGGTCGTCTCAGCCGAGACATCCGCAGCCTCGATGATCGAACTTCACGAAACCGTGGCCAACGACGCCGGCGACATGGTCATGCAGGAGAATCCGGATGGCTTCGTGGTGCCGGCCGGCGGCTCCATCGAACTCATCCCTGGCGGCCGCCACATCATGCTGATGGGGCTCACCGGCCCGCTCGCCGCCGGCGATGCGGCCGCCTTCACCCTCGACCTCGCCGACGGGTCGAGCCTGGACTTCTCGGCCCCGGTGAAGGACTACACCGGGGCCAACGAAACATACGAGGGCGACACCGAAATGGACATGGATACCGACAGCCAGTGAGTTCCCTCACAGAGAATGAACGGAGTGGACCGCCCGAATCGTCCGTGCAGTCGGGCCGCCGGCTAAGCCGGCGCCGCCTTCTTCTGGGTGGTGCCGCCGCCGGGATCGGTGCGGCCGGAGCCATGGGCATCGACCTCGTGGCCAAGGCCGGGATCGGCGGCTCTGCGGCTCCATCGGTACCGCTCTTTCGCGGCACCGACGCCGTTCCCTTCTTCGGGGTGCACCAGGCCGGGGTGGACACCGACCCGCAGGCCCGGGTCACGTTCGTGGCGCTCAACCTGCCCGCGCAGATCGACCGGGCCGCGCTGCGGCGGATGATGCGCATCCTGACCGACGATGCCGCCCGGCTCACCCAGGGCGAGGGCGCCCTGGCCGACTCGGAACCCGAGCTGGCCGTCGTGCCGGCCCGGCTGACGGTCACCTTCGGCTTCGGGCCCTGCCTCGTCGCCGTCGCCGGGGGAGAGGCTCCCGGCTGGCTGAGGCCCCTGCCCGCGTTCACGATCGACCGGCTCCAGCCGGAGTGGAACGACGGTGACCTGCTGCTGCAGATCGCCGCCGACGACCCGATGACGGTCGCCCATGCCACCCGGATGCTTCTGAAGGACCTGCGCTCCTTCGCGTCGGTGCGGTGGGTTCAGTCCGGCTTCCGCCGAGCAGCCGGTTCGGAGAAGCCCGGCACCACCATGCGCAACCTGTTCGGCCAGGTGGACGGCACCGCGAACCCGGCCGCCGGAACGGCCGACTTCAATGCCCTGGTCTGGGGCACGGCCTCCGGTCCCGGCTGGCTGGTGGGTGGAACCAGCCTCGTCCTGCGCCGGATCAGCATGAACCTCGACACGTGGGACGGGCTCGACCGCTCGGGCCGCGAGTCCGCGGTCGGACGCACTCTCGCCGTCGGGGCGCCGCTCACGGGCACGAAGGAGCGCGACGAGCCCGACTTCACGGCGACGAACGCGCTCGGGTTCCCGGTCATCCCCGAGTACTCCCACCTGCGTCGCGCCCGGTCGGAGGACCGGTCCCAGCGCATCCACCGCCGCGGCTACAATTATGACGACGCGCCTCAGGGTTCCGGCGTCTCCAACTCCGGACTGCTGTTCGCGTCTTTCCAGGCGGATGTCGACGCGCAGTTCGTGCCCATCCAGCAGCGCCTCGACACCCTCGACCTGCTCAACCAGTGGACCACCCCGATCGGTTCCGCAGTGTTCGCGATTCCGCCGGGATGCGCAACGGACGGCTACATCGGCGACACCCTGTTCTGACCGATCTGCGCACCGGGGCCCAGCGGGCGGCCAGGACCGCCCGCGTAGACTGTATTCGTCTCAACCCGCAATGAAAGAGGTCGTCGCGTGGCGAACGCCCAGGCTCCACACTCCACCACCGGCCGGTACTGGCCGGTGCCGGTGCTGCGGGCCGCCCTCACCCTTGTGCCGGCGGCCGCGATTACCTTCAACGCCGATCATTCGGCGGAATTCGGCCTTCTCGTGTTCGGCGTCTTCGCGCTTCTCAGCGGACTCACGGTGGGTCTGCTCAGCCGGCGCACGCTGGCCGATCCGCGGGAGCGGTCCCTCTTTGTGGTGCAGGGCGCCGTTGGTGTCGCCGCCGGCCTCCTCGCGCTGCTCTTCCACGCGGGCGGGCTCGGTTTCTTCCTCCTCCTGGTCTCGGTCTGGGCGGCGGTGACCGGTTTTCTCGAGCTGTACAGCGGCATCCGTGCGCGTCGGCGCGACCCGGCCGACCGTGACTGGCTGCTGGTCGGCGCCGTCACCGCCCTGCTGGCCGTGATCTTCCTGCTGCTGCCGCCCAACGCAGTGGTGTCGGTCGGCCTGTTCGGCGCCTACCTCGTGATGCTCGGCGTCTACCTCGCCATCGCCGGGTTCTCCCTCAAGTGGTCCGGCACGGATGCCGCCCGCGCCCTCACGGCCTCACCCAACGATTCGGACACCCTGTGACCCAGAACACCCCGCGCACGCCCAGCCGTTCCGAGAAGCTCAAGCCGATCGAACTCGTCGGCTTCTCGGCCGTGATGGCCGTGTTCCTCGGCCTGGTCGTGCTGATGAGCACCCGGGACGTGGTGCTGGCGTTGATCGGCTTCGGCGGCACGTTCATCCTCGTGCTCGTCGTGATCGCGATGCTCGTGCTCGGCATGAAGCCGAACCCGGCCGAGAGGTCCGACCTCGACGAGCAGGACCGCGGCCTCTGAACGGAGGCGCCGTGCGTACTCCGACGCCACGAGCATTCTGACGCCGCGCGTGGGGTGCGCTGCTGCGCACGTGGCACGCCACCAGCGGAACGGCGCAGCACCCGCGCAGCCGCTAGGTCAGGTAGTCGAGAAGCGGGTCCGCGAGACCCACGTAGCTGCCCGGGGTCAGAGCGAGCAGCCGCGCCTTGGCGGCGTCGCCGATCTCCAGTTCGGTGACGAAGGCCACCAGATCGTGCCGGTTGATCCGCTTGCCCCGGGTGAGTTCCTTGAGCAGGGCGTAGGGGTCCTCGATCGTAGAGCGCCCCGCCGACACCTCGGCGCGGATCACGGTCTGGATCGCCTCGCCGAGGATCTCCCAGTTGGCGTCGAGGTCGCGGGCGAGCATGGCGCGGTCGATGTCGATTTCGCCGAGGCCGCGCAGGATGTTGTCGAGGGCGAGCAGGGAGTGTCCGAAGCCCACGCCGATGTTGCGCTGCGTGGTGGAGTCGGTCAGGTCGCGCTGCAGCCGCGAGGTCACCAGTGTCGCCGCGAGCGAGTCGAGGATCGCGCTGGACAGCTCGAGGTTGGCCTCCGCGTTCTCGAAGCGGATGGGGTTGATCTTGTGCGGCATGGTCGATGAGCCGGTGGCCCCGACCTGCGGGATCTGGCGGAAGTAGCCGAGCGAGATGTAGGTCCAGACATCCGTCGCCAGGTTGTGCAGCACCCGGTTCGCGTGGGAGACGCGCGAGTAGAGCTCGGCCTGCCAGTCGTGGGGCTCGATCTGGGTGGTCAGCGGGTTCCAGGTGAGCCCGAGGCCCTCGACGAAGCCGCGCGACACGGCCGGCCAGTCGACGGCGGGATCGGCCGTGACGTGGGCGGCGAAGGTGCCGGTGGCACCGCTGAATTTGCCCAGGTACTCGCTGTCCTCGACCTGCTGGGCCAGGCGCTCGAGCCGGTAGACGAAGACCGCGAGCTCCTTGCCCACCGTGGTGGGTGTCGCCGGCTGGCCGTGTGTGCGGGCCAGCATGGAGTCGGCGCGGTATTCGAGGGCGCGTAGGCGCAGGGCGCCGATGACGGCGCGGAATTTGGGCAGCCAGACCTCGCGCACAGCGTCGCTCACGGTCAGCGCGTAGGACAGGTTGTTTATGTCCTCGCTGGTGGCGGCGAAGTGGGTGAGCTCGTTGATGTGGTCGAGGCCCAGCGTGCTCAGGCGGCGGCGCACGAGGTACTCGACGGCTTTCACGTCGTGCCGGGTGGTGGCTTCCAGCACGGCCAACTCGTCGATCTCGGTCTGGCCGAAGTCGGTGACCAGAGCGCGCAGGCCGAGCTTCTGCTCCGCGTTCAGCGGTACGGAGCCGAACAGGCTGCGGTCGGTGAGGGTGATCAGCCATTCCACCTCGACCTGCACCCGGGCCCGATTGAGGCCTGCCTCGGATAGGTACTCGCCCAGTTCGGTGACGGCGGCGCGGTAGCGGCCATCGAGTGGGCTGAGGACCTGGGGCGGTAACGGACTCATCGGACTCCCTGTCGGATTGCGGGTGCAAGTTGCGCGAAGAGCGCTTCATTTGCGCTTTCAATCATGCCAAGAACCGTGTCAAAGAAAGCATCGTCGGAATAGTAGGGGTCGGGAACGTCCAGCAGGGCAGCCTGGGCCGCATCGAAACTGAGCAGCAGGCGCACCTTGCTGCGGTCACGCTCGGTCGTGGCCCAGTTGCGCAGGATGCGTTCCTGCGCGCGGTCGAGCACCACGACGAGGTCGAGGTCGGCAAACCACTCGGGGTCGAACTGGCGGGCCCGATGATGCCTGCCGTCGTAGCCGCGGGTGGCGAGGGCGGCGATCGTGCGCTGATCCGCCTGCTCGCCGACATGCCAGTCGCCGGTGCCGGCGGAGCTGGTGGTGATCAAACGACCCAGGCCGGAGCGCGTGATCAGATCGCGAAGCATGACTTCGGCCATCGGCGAACGGCAGATGTTCCCGGTGCAGACGAAAATAATGCGGAACGGTGTCGACTCATCGGGTGTGATCGACACAATGTCCATCTCCCCATTGTGTTGCACCCGGCCCCCTCCCCAGCCGCCGTCGTGCGGCATGTTCCGTGAACTCTCGGATTCATAGCGACCACGTCTGCCGGGGGTGGCACGCTCACTGGCAGCGAATCCGCAGCGCGCAGAAGGGCGGAGATGGAGATTCCGGGCGGCACCAGCTCGACTTGCACGATCGTGACTCATTACGCGCTGGAGGCGCGCCTCGACGAACTTCGGCAGCGACGGATGCTGGTGCGCCTGCTGCGCGACGACGTCGACATGGCGGCGGGCCGGCTCACGGCCGGCGACCTGACCGGCTCGTGGCGCTCAGAGGCCCAGCGGAACTACGACCGTCAGCGCAGCGACCTCGCCGGCGAACTCCGCCGAGCCGCCGGGCTCCTCGACGCCGCCCTCACCGAGGTGGTGGCCGCGATCGATCAGGGCGGGGCTGCTCTGGCCGAGGCCCGGGCGCCGGTCCCGACCCTGGCACCCGGCCCGGCTCCAGCCCGGGCGGTGCGATGACGGGGGAGCAGCCTGGCGGCCCCGGCGACACCCTGATCGTGTCCGGCGGCGGGAGCACGCTCGTCGCCACCGACACGCTGCTGGCCGAGGCGGCGCGGCTGCGGCTGCTTCAGGGTGACGCCGAGGACTGGCTGGTGCGGGTGGCGCGCATCCAGGCACTGGATTCCGACCAGCCCCTCGGTCCGGTGATGAGCCTGCCCAACGCCGGGATGAACGTGTTCGCGGCCCGCTCCGCCCTGGAGCGAGTCGCGGAGCGCAGCCAGACCCTCGCCGACGCTCTCATCGCGGCGGCGGAGGGCTACGGCAGGGCCGAGCGCCTGCGGGACTGGGGAGCAAGCCTCTCCGGGGCCTGGCTGGGCTCCACCCTCGGGCTGCTGGCACCTCTTCTGGCCCTGGCGGCCGTGCCCGGCCTCACGGTCGGCGTGGTGGGGTTGGTGCTCGGCGGTCTGCTCACCGGCCGGCGTCCGGGAGACGCGCCCGCCGAGATCGGCGCCTGGGTCCACGCGCATCCGCGGGCCCTGACCAACCCGGTCCTGGTCGAGGCGGTGCGGGTGATCGTCTCCTCGGCCGACGACGCGGCCACCGGTCGTGCCGGGGTGCCGTTCCCGGTGTCACTGGCCCTCGGCGACGAGGGCCTCGGCCTGCTCGGTGTCACGACGACCGCGGCGGGCCTGGTCGGGCTCGCCCGCCCCCTCGGCCTGCTGCGCGAGACTCCCGTGTCGGTGGAGCGGCTCGACGGTGGGACCCGCCCCCTCGGCCCGCCGCCTGCGGGTGCCGCGCGGCCCGGCGCCGCTCTCCCCGGCCGACCCGTCGCTCCGCCGGCCGGCTTCGAGGACCTGGCTGCCCGCATCCCCTCGGTGTCGGAGGACGCCCCACAGGTGCGCATCGAGCGTTATGGCGGTCCGGACGACGCATCCTGGGTGGTCTACATCGGCGGCACCGCGGCGTGGAGTCCGGTCGCCGGTGAACAACCGTGGGACCTCACCTCCAACCTCGTCGCCCTCGCCGACCAGGGCTCCGGCTCCTATCGGGCGGTCGTCGATGCCCTGCGGGAGGCCGGGGTGGCGCCGGGCGACCCGGTGGTTCCGGTGGGTCACTCGCAGGGCGGGTTGGTCGCGGCGCAGCTCGCGGCGTCCGGGGACTTCAACACCGTCGCGGTGGCGACCTTTGGGGGACTCACCGCCCAAGTGGCCCTGCCCGCAGACGTGGAGGCCGTCATGGTCGAGCACACCGACGACCTTGTCCCTGCCCTGGGGGGAACGGCCACCGGCGACGATGAGCGCCTGGTGGTGCGCCGCGAGGTGTTCGCTGAGACGGAGGTGCCGGTCGACCGGCCGCTGCCGGCTCACGCCCTCACCGCCTACCGGGAGACCGGGCGGCTCATGGACGGCTCCGAGGAACCACGATTACAGGAGTTCCGGGAGACCCTCGGGAAGATCCTCGGCACGGAAGCCGGCGAGTCCTCCCGGTGGCGGGGCTTCCGCCTGGCCGACGGCTGACCCGACGGCTGACCCGACGGCTGACCCGACGGCTGGAGATCGCTACGAGCGGGGGGTGACCGGTCGGATCAGCACGCCGAGAATCCAGCTGATGATGCCCAGCACGAGTGCGCCGAGCACACCCCACCAGAAATCGTCCACCACGAGCCCGAAGCCGACCAGGCCCGAGAACCAGGCCACGATCATCAGCAGGAAACCATTCACGATCAAGGAAATCAGGCCGAGCGTGAGGATGTAGACCGGGAACGCGACAACCCGCACGAAGCCGCCGATCACACTGTTGACGAGGCCGAAGACCAGCGCGACCAACAGATAGGTGGCGATCAGGGCGGTCGTGCCCTCGGCGAACGGATCGACCCGCACCCCGCTGACGAGCAGGGTCGTGAGCCACAGGGCGACGGAGTTGAGGATCAGCTTGATCAGGAATCTGGCCATGACTCCACTATGGCATCGCCGGTGACTGGTCGCACGGATGGGCCAGCCCGGGGCCTAACCATGCGGCCACGTGAATATGCCGCGGCGTAGAATCGCCGAGTGAGCCCATCAGACCCGCCCTCGGTCCGCCTGCGCCCCGAGATTGTCGCCCTCCCGGCCTATCGGCAGGGTCAAGCTGCCGCAGCCAGCGCGTTCAAACTCTCGAGCAACGAGAACCCCTTCGATCCGCTGCCCGGCGTCATCGCCGCCGTGAACGCCGAGACCGCGTACAACCGGTACCCGGATGCCTCGGCGCTGGCCCTGCGCGAACGGCTGGCCACGCAGTTCGGCCTGAGCGTCGACGAGGTGCACATCGGTGCCGGCTCCGTGGCCCTCCTGGCCCAGCTCATCCTCGCCGCCGCGGGACCGGGTGACGAGGTGCTCTACTCGTGGCGCTCCTTCGAGGCCTACCCCGGTCTGGTCACCGTCGCCGGTGCCACGAGCGTGCAGGTTCCGAACCGGGCCGACCATCGCCACGACCTGCCCGAGATGGCCACCCGCATCACGGACCATACCCGCGTCGTCATCATCTGCAGCCCGAACAATCCGACCGGGACTGCCGTCACGGGCGACGAGTTCGAATCGTTCATGGCCGTCGTCCCGCCGGACCTCCTCGTCATCCTCGATGAGGCCTACTGCGAGTTCGTCACCGACCCCGAGGCGGTCACCGGCCTGCCACTGCTGTCCCGGTTCCCGAACCTGGTCGTGCTGCGCACTTTCTCCAAGGCCTACGGCCTGGCCGGCCTGCGCGTCGGCTACGCCCTCGGTCCCGTCGCCGTGCTCGATGCGGCGAGGTCCACCGCGATCCCGCTCTCGGTCACAGGTGTTGCCGGCGCGGCCGCGATCGCCTCTCTCGACGCCGCCGACCAGCTGCTGCGGCGGGTGCGTGCCCTGACCGAGCGGCGCGACCGGGTCTGGCGCCTGCTGAGCGAGCAGGGCTGGAACATTCCGGTGCCTCAGGGAAACTTCATCTGGCTGCCCACCGCCGAGGACACCGCCGACATCGCCGATGTCCTGTCGGCCGTCGGCCTGATCGTGCGCCCGTTCCCCGAGGGCATCCGAATTTCGATCGGTGAGGAAGAATCCGTGGAGAAGCTCCTGGGTATTTGCGCCGACATTGTTGACGATCTACCAACGGGGCACCCTGCCCGAGGGCTAGGTTAGTACGGTGTCAGCGACCCCGAGTGCCTCTCCCACGGTGCGAATGCTCTCCCCGGAGGGTGTCTTCGCCCCGAGCGATTCCGCGGCCGAGTTCCTGCCCTACCTCGATCGACTGACCGAGGCCGACCATCGGCGGTTCTACCGCGACATGGTGGTGGTGCGCCGGTTCGACACCGAGGCCGCGAACCTGCAGCGGCAGGGCCAGCTGGCCCTCTGGGTGCCCAGCCACGGCCAGGAGGCCGCCCAGGTCGGCTCCGCCTACGCAACCCGGCCGCAGGACCACGTGTTCCCGTCCTATCGCGAGCACGTCGTCGGCATGATCCGCGGACTCGACCCCGTCGATATCCTGCGGATGCTGCGCGGTGTCACCCTCGGCGGCTGGACCCCCGAGGACCACGGCAACTTCCACCTGTACACCCTTGTGCTGGCCTCGCAGACCCTGCACGCCACGGGCTACGCGATGGGCATGCAGCTCGACGGCGCGACCGCGACCGGCAATCCCGAGACCGACCAGGCCGTCATCGTGTACTACGGCGATGGAGCTTCGTCGCAGGGCGACGCCAACGAGGCGCTCGTCTTCGCCGCCAGCTACCAGACCCCGCAGGTCTTCTTCCTGCAGAACAACCACTGGGCCATCTCAGTGCCCGTGACCCGGCAGTCCCGCACTCCGCTCTACCTGCGTGCCGCCGGCTTCGGCATGCCCGGCACCCAGATCGACGGCAACGACGTGCTCGCCAGTTTCGCGGTGACGGCCAAGCACCTCGACGACGCCCGCGCCGGCCACGGCCCCGCCCTGATCGAGGCCCTGACCTACCGAGTCGGTGCCCACACCACGGCCGACGACCCCACCAAGTACCGCGACCCGGAACAGCTGGCCTACTGGGTGGCCCGCGACCCGATCGTGCGCTTCCGCAGCTACCTGCAGGGCCTGGGGGTCGAGCCGGAGTTCCTCGACGCCGTCGACGAGGAGGCCGACGACTACGCCGCGGATGTGCGCCGCCGGGCCCTCGACATCCACTCCCCGGAGAAGGCTGTCATCTTCGACAACGTCTACGCCGAACCCCACCCGCTGATCCAGGAACAGAAGGCCTGGCTCGACCACTACGAGGCATCCTTCGAAGGAGGCGACGCGTGAGCGACACGATCGTGACGAGCACCACCGGCCTCGCCACACCGACCACCGCGATGCCGACCCCGGGACACCCGGCCGCCGCCAAGCGGGCCATTCCCGGCACCGGAACGGCGAACCTGCCCATGACGAAGGCCCTCAACGCGGGCCTGCGCCAGGCCATGCGCGACAACCCCCGGGTGCTGATGATGGGCGAGGACATCGGCCCGCTGGGCGGGGTCTTCCGCGTCACCGAGGGTCTGATCGCCGAATTCGGCGACAAGCGCGTGCTCGACACCCCGCTGGCCGAGTCCGGCATCATCGGTACGGCCATCGGCCTGGCCCTGCGCGGCTACCGCCCGGTCTGCGAGATCCAGTTCGACGGGTTCGTCTTCCCCGGCTTTGACCAGATCACCAGCCAGCTGGCGCGGATGCGCAACCGGCACGAGGGTGAGGTCTCCATGCCCGTCGTGATCCGCATCCCCTACGGCGGCCACATCGGGTCGATCGAGCACCACCAGGAGAGCCCGGAGACGTACTTCGCGCACACGCCGGGCCTGCGCGTGGTCAGCCCGTCGAACCCGCACGACGCCTACTGGATGTTGCAGGAGGCCATCGCCTCCGACGACCCGGTCATCTTCTTCGAGCCCAAGAGCCGCTACTGGCCCAAGGGTGAGGTGAACCTTGCCGAGAGCGGCACGCCCCTGCACGCCAGCCGCGTGGTACGCAGCGGTACGGATGCGACGGTCGTCGGCCACGGCGCCATGGTCAGCGTCCTGCTGCAGGCGGCGGATCTCGCGGCGGCGGAGGGAACCAGCGTCGAGGTCATCGACCTGCGTTCAATCTCGCCGATCGACTACGGTCCCATCCTCGCGTCGGTCGAGAAGACCGGGCATCTGGTCGTCGCCCAGGAGGCCCACGGCTTCGTCAGCGTCGGATCGGAGATCGCCGCGACCGTCATGGAGAAGGCCTTCTACCTGCTCGAGGCTCCCGTGCTGCGCGTCTCCGGTTTCGACACCCCGTTCCCGCCGGCCGCCGTCGAGACGCACTTCCTGCCCAGCCCGGACCGCGTGCTCGAGGCCGTCGACCGCGCCCTCTCCTACTGATATGAGTCGCACCAGGGCTTCTCGCCTCACCAATCGCAAGGAGCGTACTCGATGAGCGTGTCGAAATTCACACTGCCCGACGTCGGCGAGGGTCTCACCGAGGCCGAAATCGTGGAGTGGAAGGTGGCGCCCGGCGACACCGTGTCGATCAACCAGGTGCTGGTCGAGATCGAGACCGCGAAGTCGCTCGTCGAGCTGCCGTCGCCGTACATCGGCGTGGTCGGGGAGATCCTGGTGAAACCCGGCACGACCGTCGACGTCGGAACGGTCATCATCACCATCGTGGCCGAGACCGTCGCCGTCGCGTCTGCGTCGAGCAGTGCGATCGCGAACGGCGCGGGCGAGCTGGCCAGCGCGGCAGCGGATGCCGGCTCCACCATCACGGACGAGCCGGCCGAGACGCCGGGCGCGGTCCTGGTCGGGCGCGGCGCCGCGGCGACCATGCCCACCCGGCGCAAGCGCCACGGGGTCACCCCCGTCGCCCACGAGTCGATCGCGCCGCCGCCCGTGCACCCCACGCGCCCGGCCACTTCGCAGCTCCCGCAGCTGCCGCGCGCGGCATCCGCGGGCCCCGTCGTCGCCAAGCCGCCGATCCGCAAGCTGGCCAAGGACCTCGGTGTGGACTTGTCCCTGGTCGAGGCGACCGGCCCGGTCGGCGACGTCACCCGCGAGGACGTGCTGCGGGAGGCCACCCAGGCCAGCGTGTTCCGCAACATCCAGACGCCGGAATGGCCCAGCGACCGTGAGGAGCGCGTCCCGGTCAAAGGCGTGCGCAAGGCCATCGCCCAGGCCATGGCCTCCAGCGCCTTCACCGCACCGCACGTGAGCCTCTTCGTCGACGTGGACGCCACCCGCACCATGGAGTTCGTCAAGCGGCTCAAGGCGTCCACCGACTTCGCGGGCGTGCGCGTGTCCCCGATGCTGATCATGGCCAAAGCCATGATCTGGGCCGTGCGGCGCAACCCCACGGTCAACTCGGTTTTCACCGACGAGGAAATCGTGATCAAGCACTACGTGAACCTGGGCATCGCCGCGGCCACCCCCCGTGGGCTCATCGTGCCCAATGTGAAGGAAGCGCAGGATATGAGCCTGCTTGAACTGGCCCGCGCCCTTGAGAAGCTCACGCTCACCGCGCGGGACGGCAAGACCTCGCCGGCGGAGATGTCGAACGGCACGATCACGATCACCAATATCGGTGTCTTCGGCATGGATACCGGCACGCCCATCCTCAACTCCGGCGAGGCCGGCATCGTGGCCCTCGGAACGATCAAGCCCAAACCGTGGGTCGTCGACGGCGAGGTGCGGGTGCGTCAGGTGACGACCATCGGCGCGAGCTTCGACCATCGCGTGGTCGATGGGGATGTCGCGAGCCGCTTCCTGGCGGATGTCGCGAGCATCATCGAGGAGCCCGCGCTGCTGCTCGAGTAAGGTCCCGGAGGAGATCCCGGCGGCGGCCCTTATTGGTGTTGACAATCATTATCATTAGACGTAACATCGGCCCTGTGACCAACAATCGACTCGTCCTCACCGCCCTGGCCGCCGTTGCCGCGCTGACCATGGTCGGCTGCACTCCGACCGGCGGTTCGGCGGATGGCGCCGGCGCCGGCGACCTCAAGGTGGTCGCGACGACCACCCAGGTGGCGGACCTCACCCGCAACGTCGTCGGCGACACCGCGGGCGTAGTAGTGACCCAGCTCATCCAGCCCAACCAGAGCGCGCACAGCTATGACCCGTCCGTGGCCGACTTGACAGCCCTCGGTGAGGCCGATGTGCTCGTGATCAATGGGGTCGGCCTCGAGGAGTGGCTCGACGACGCAATCAGCGCCAGCGGTTTCGACGGCGTGACGATCGACTCCGACGAGGGCATCGAGATCCAGGACATCGCAGCCGGCGAAGAGGACCACGCCGACGACAAGGCCGCGACGGATGACGCCGAGCACTCCCACCAGGGCGGCAACCCTCACATCTGGACCGACGTGTCCAATGCCGAGACCATGGCCGTCACCATCGCCACGGGCCTCAGTGATGCCCAGCCGGACCTGGCCCCGGACGTCGAGGCCAACGCGACCGCCTACACCGGCCGGCTGGCCGAGCTCGACGACTGGATCCGTACCAACATCGACGCCGTGCCCGCCGAGCAGCGCCTGCTCGTGAGCAACCACGACGCATTCGGCTACTTCACCGAGGCTTACGGCATCACCTACGTCGGCTCCATCATCCCGAGCTTCGACGACAACGCCGAGCCCAGCGCCGCCGCGATCGACGAACTCGTCGACGCCATCACGGCCACCGGGGTCAAGGCGGTCTTCTCCGAGGCCTCGATCAGCCCGAAGGCCGCCGACACCATCGCCGGCGAGGCCGGCGTCAGCGTGTACTCGGGGGAGGACGCGCTCTACAGCGACTCCCTCGGTGCGCGGCACAGTGACGGCGCCACCTACATCAGTTCGCAGCTGCACAACGTCGGCCTGATCCTCGAATCCTGGGGAGCCGAGCCCACCGCGGTGCCCGCAGACCTGCGATAGTTAGTCAGTGATCGAGAACCCTTCTCAAGTACGGCCGAGCGCGCCTGTCGCGCTCAAGGTGGCGGGCGCCTCCTTTTCCTACGGCCAGAGCCCTGCCCTGGCCGACATCGACTTCGAGGTGCACGCCGGCGAGGCCGTGGCGCTGATCGGGCCCAACGGGTCCGGCAAGTCCACGCTGCTCAAGGGCATCCTCGGCCTGATCCAGCGCGTGAGCGGTACCGTCGAGGTGCTGGGAGCGGCAGCGGCCCCGGCCGGATCCATCGGTTACGTGCCGCAGGCCGACGAGATCGACCAGCAGTTCCCGGTCACGCTCGAGCAGGTCGTCATGATGGGGCGCTACCGCTCGCTAGGCTGGCTGCGCCTGCCCGGTAAGCGCGACCGTCAGGCCGTGGCCCGTGCACTCGACGCGGTGGGCCTCGCGCATCGCGCGAAAACCCGCTTCGGGGAACTCTCCGGCGGCCAGCAGCAGCGCGGACTGCTCGCACGGGCCGTGGCCGCGGGGCCCCGCCTGCTGCTGCTCGACGAGCCGTTCAACGGCCTCGACCAGCAGAATCGGGACGCGCTCGTGGGCACCGTCAAGCGTTTGAAGGAGGAGGGGGTGGCCGTGGTCGTCTCCACCCACGACCTCCAGCTCGCCCGCGAGGTCTGCGAACAGGTGTTGCTGCTCAATGGCGCCCAGGTGGCGTTCGGGCCGCGCGAGTCGGTGCTGATCCTGGAGAACGTGCAGCGCACGTTCCGAGAGGTCGGCGTGGAGATCGACGAGCACACCGTGGTTGTGCCCGGGCACACCGGTCACTGAGATGGACTTCCTCAGCCCGCTGATCGACGCCTTTGCCCTGCCGTTCATGACCCGGGCCCTCTTCGTGCTGGGTGCGCTCAGCCTGGTAGCCGGCGTCGTCGGGGTGCTGGTCAACCTGCGGGGCCTCGAGTTCATCAGCGACGGTCTCACCCACGCGGTCTTCCCCGGCATCGCGATCGGCTTCGTCTGGGGTGGGCGCGAGGGGCTGTTCGCCGGCGCGATGGTCGCCGCCCTGTTCGCGGCGGTCATCCTCACCCTGATCGTGCGCCAGTCCGTGTCCTCGGATGCCGCGGTCGCCATCGTCTTCACCGCCATGTTCAGCGTGGGCATCATCCTGGTCTCCCGCGAGACGAACTACGTCGGCCAGCTGGAGCAGCTTCTCTTCGGCCGCCTCCTCACGGTCAGCCCGAATGAGGTCGTGCAGACCGTCGCCATCTGCCTCGTGGCGCTGGTCCTGATCGGGCTCACGCTCAAGGAGGAGGTGTTCCGCGCCTTCGACCGGGTCGGCTTCGCCGCGGCCGGCTACCGCACGCTCGCGCTCGACCTCGTGCTCAACGTGGCCATCGCCCTCGTGGTCGTCGCGGCCTCCAGCGCCGTCGGCAACCTCCTCGTCCTGGCCGTGTTGATCGTGCCCGGCGCCGTGGCCCGGCTCATCACTGACCGGCTCTGGCTGCTGTTCCCGATCGCGGCCTGTTTCGCGGCCCTCGGTGCCTGGCTTGGGCTCGTGCTCGGTTTCCAGGCATCCGTGCAGGCCGGTCTCGACCTGCCCAGCGGCGCGACCGTGGTGCTGGTGCTGGTCGCCGGCTACGCCGTGGTGCTGCTGTTGCGCCTGTCCATCGACGGTCTTCGGCGGCTGGGTTCGCCCCGTCCGCGGTTGCAGCGCACCCCGCCGCCGCGCACCCCGCCGCCGCTGTCCCCGCAGCCGCACACCCCGCCGCCGCACGAACAGCTGGTGACGTGATGGGCTACTTCGAGAAGGCACTCCTCGCGGCCGCCGTGATCGGCGCCCTCAGCGGGCTGGTCGGATCCCTCGTCATATTGCGCCGCCGCACTTTCTTCGCCCAGGCCCTCACCCACGCCACCTTCCCGGGCGCCGTGACCGCCACGATCGTCGGCGTGAGCATCCCACTCGGGGCGGCCCTGGCGAGCATCCTCATCGTCGGCATCATGACCCTGATCGGCCGGGTGAAGCGGCAGGGCACCCAGGTGGCGTCCGGCATCCTGCTCACCGCGGGCTTCGCGCTCGGCGTGCTTCTGCAGGCCCTCAACCCGTCGCTGCCGGTGCAGGTCGACTCCTATTTGGTCGGGTCGATCCTCACCGTCACGACCGGTGACGTCTGGCTGGCCGTCGGCGTGCTCGGGGTGGCCGTGGCCGTGATGGTGCTGCTGGGCAAGGAGATCCTGTTCTCTACCTTCGACCCGAGCGGATTCCGCGCCGCCGGATTCCGGGAATGGCCGATCGAGCTGCTCACCCTCGCCCTGACCACCGCCACCGTGGTCACCGCAATGCCGGCCGTCGGGGCGATCCTCGCGATCGCGCTGATCGCGGCCCCGGCCGCCGCCGCGCGCCTGGTCACGCGCACCGCCACCCAGATCCTGGTTCTCGCTCCGGTGCTGGGCGCGGCCGCCGGCCTGGTCGGAGTGCTCCTGTCCCGGGCGATCGACGTGGCCGCCGGGCCGGCGATCGCCCTCACCGCGGCCGTCTTCTTCCTGGTGGCCCTGGGCGGTCGCCGGCTGGTCCGGGCGCGGTTACGGTTGAAAGCATGAAGCGAAACACCTGGCAGCGCGAGGCCGTGCGCACCGCACTCAGCGACGCCGAGGGATTCGTCAGCGCCCAGGGTCTGCACGCCAGCCTGCACGCCACCGGTTCGCCCATCGGCCTGGCCACGGTGTACCGGGCCCTGGCCGACCTGGCCGGCGAGGGCGAGGCCGACTCGCTGCAGTCGCCCGACGGTGAGGCGCTCTACCGCGCCTGCAGCACGACCGACCACCACCACCACCTGATCTGCCGCAACTGCGGACTCACCGTCGAGATCGAAGCGGACGCCGTGGAAAACTGGGCCAAGAACGTGGCCGCCGAGCACGGCTTCAGCCAGGCNTCAGCCAGGCCGCCCACGTGGTCGACGTGTTCGGTCTCTGCGCGGCCTGCTCCGCCGCATCCGTGGACTAGGCCCACCGCCGCCCGCCGGACTCGTCCTCGCCCCGAACGAATTCGACGGAGATTCTGCCCCCACAACCCGGTTTTGCCGGTTTTAGGGCCTGAATCGGCAAAATCTCCGTCGAATTGGTTCAGTTTGCGCTGGGGGAGAGCACCGCGTAATGTTGCATGCTGCTGCGCATATCTGTGCGTGCACTGCTGGTTCGCTCGCTTCCGCTTCGCGGAAGTGTAGTCATGCCAGCCGACAAGAGATCTTGGGAAGGGCATTCGCCCTTCGGTATTGGAGGAGAACCATGGCAGCTACTTGCCAGGTGACCGGCGCCGTTCCCGGCTTCGGACACAACATTTCGCACTCGCACCGACGCACCAAGCGTCGCTTCGACCCGAACGTTCAGACCAAGAAGTACTACGTACCGTCGCTTCGCCGCAACGTCACGCTGACCTTGTCCGTCAAGGGCATCAAGGTGATCGACGCTCGTGGCATTGAATCGGTCGTCAAGGACCTTCTCGCTCGTGGGGAGAAAATCTAATGGCCAAGCAGCATGACGTCCGCCCGATCATCAAGCTCCGTTCGACGGCCGGCACCGGTTACACCTACGTGACCAAGAAGAACCGTCGCAACGACCCCGACCGTCTCGTACTCAAGAAGTACGACCCCGTAGTGCGCAAGCACGTTGACTTCCGTGAGGAGCGCTAAAAATGGCGAAGAAGAGCATGATTGCCAAGAACAACCAGCGCAAGGTTATCGTCGAGCGCTACGCCGCGAAGCGCCTTGAGCTCAAGAAGGCCCTCGTCAACCCGGCCGGCACCGATGAGTCCCGTGAAGCTGCTCGCCTCGGCCTGCAGAAGCTTCCCCGCAACGCGTCGCCGGTTCGCCTGCGCAACCGCGACGCGGTCGACGGTCGTCCCCGTGGACACCTCAGCAAGTTCGGAATCTCCCGCGTGCGTTTCCGCGACATGGCTCACCGCGGCGAACTGCCCGGCATCACCAAGTCCAGCTGGTAACAACGCACCAAGCCGCTTAGCCGGTCATTCGGAACCTCGGTTCTGAAGCGAGAGGATGTCGACTCCGGTCGGCATCCTCTTTTTTCGCCCACAGCGAAAATGAAGCCGTTACGGCAGCCAAACCGGCTGGAAACGCCGCAAATCCGCGGAATTCCGCGGTTGTCTGCTAGATTCAACCCGGTCCAACCGGCCAAACGGAGTCGCTCCTCGGAGCGTCGCCCGCAATACGTGAATCCCTGTTTTTACAGACAAAGGTCCGAGGAGGACACTCAATGGCTGACAAGTCGCTGAACAAGACCGAGCTCGTTGCCAAGGTTGCCGCAGACTCTGGCCAGAGCCAGGCTGCAGTTGACAGCGTTCTGAACGCTTTCTTTGCAACTCTCGCCGACACCGTCGCGAACGACGGCAAGGTCACGATCCCGGGCTGGCTCGGAGTCGAGCGCACCGCTACCGCAGCGCGCACCGGCCGCAACCCGCAGACCGGCGAAGAGATCGCCATCGCCGCGGGCCACCGCGTCAAGCTGACCGCTGGTAGCAAGCTCAAGGCTGCCGCCAAGTAGGTCGCGAACCAAGAAAGCAGGGCGTCGCCTTCGGTCGGCGCCCTGCTTTCGTCTGTGACGTCACACGTCAGCGTGCCTCGTGGAGCGTGCGTCCACCGGGCACGGTTAGGCTGAGTCAGTGCCTCGTCTCGTGCGTATTTCCGGTCCGGTAGTGCTTCTGCTGGTCGCGACGCTGGCGACGCTCGTCGCGCTAGCCTACGGTGGCGGCGCTTCGGCGCAACTGCTGGCCGATCCGGGACCAGTCGTGCGGTGGGGTCTCCCGCTGGCCAAGCTCCTCGTCAACCTCAGCGCCGCCGGCACCATCGGCGCCCTCGTGCTCACCCTTTTCGCCCTGAGCCCTCGGGAACCCGAATACAACGCGGCCCTCGATTTCGCCGCCGGGTCCGCCGCCGTCTTCACCGTGGCATCCGCCCTCACCGGTTTCTTCACCTTCCTGCAGGTGACGACCATTCCGCTCAGCTTCGATGACCGGTTCAGCGCCACCGCCGGACAGTTCTTCAGCGACATCGAGATCGGCCAGGCCTGGCTGATCACCACCCTGATCGCGGCCTTCGTCACCGTCTTGTGTTTCGCGGTGCGTTCACTGACCGGGCTCGTCTTCGTCACGGTCCTCGCCGTGGCTGCCCTGGTGCCGATTGCACTACAGGGGCACGCGGCCGGCGCCGAGGGGCACGACGTGGCCATCACCGCCCTGGGTCTGCACCTGGTCTTCGCCGCGGTCTGGCTGGGCGGGCTGCTGACCATCATCGTGCTGCGCAAGCAGTTGGCCGGCGGCCGCCTCGATCCGGTCATCGCGCGCTACTCCTCGCTCGCCCTCGTTTCCTTCATCGTCGTCGCTGCGTCCGGCTACGTCGGCGCCGAACTGCGGTTGGGTGCCTGGGACCGGCTGCTCTCGCCCTATGGCATCCTCGTTCTGGTCAAGGTCTTCGCCCTCACCGTGCTCGGCGCGTTCGGCGTGCTGCAACGCCGGTACGTGATCGGGCGGATGCTGCGGAGCACCCCCGGAGACGCCCAGACCCCCGCACCTCGCCGGAGCGTCTGGTTTTGGTGGCTCATCGTCACGGAACTGGCGTTCATGGGGCTCGCCTCCGGGGCTGCCGCCGCCCTCGCCAAGACCGCGACGCCGGTCGAGCAGATCACGGCGACCGAGATTCCCACCTCGACGCCCGCCCAGATCCTGACCGGCGAGCTCCTGCCACCGCCGCTCACTTTCAGCCGCTACTTCACCGAGTGGAACTTCGACCTGGCCTGGGTGCTGTTCTGCGCGTTCGGCATCTTCTTCTACGTGGCCGGGGTGCGCCGCCTGGCCCGCCGCGGCGATAAGTGGCCCGTCTTCCGCACCGTGCTCTGGGTGACCGGCATGCTGATCCTGTTCTACATCACCAACGGCGGCGCGAACCTCTACGCGAAGTACCTCTTCTCCTCCCACATGCTCATGCACATGGCCCTGACCATGCTCGTGCCCGTCTTTCTGGTGCCCGGGGCGCCGGTCACTCTCGCCGCCCGGGCCATCCGCAAGCGGCAGGATGGCAGCCGCGGCGCCCGCGAGTGGATCCTGTTGGCCGTGCACTCGACGTACGCGGGGTTCCTGGCCAATCCGCTGGTCGCAGCCGTGCTCTTCGCCGGTTCACTCTGGGTGTTCTATTACTCCTCGCTATTCAGCTGGGCGACGACCGACCACATCGGCCACGAGTGGATGATCGTGCACTTCCTGATCACCGGCTACCTGTTCGTGCAGTCGCTGATCGGCATCGACCCGGTGCCCTACCGCCTGCCCTACGCCGGCCGCCTGCTGCTTCTTCTGGGCACGATGGCCTTCCACGCCTTCTTCGGTGTCACCATGATGACGGGCACCGGGCTGCTCCTCGCCGACTGGTACGGGGCCATGGGGCGCGATTGGGGGCTCAGCGGCATCGAGGACCAGCAGATGGGCGGTGGCATCGCCTGGAGCGTCGGCGAGATCCCAACGATCGCCCTGGCCATTGCGGTGGCCATCCAATGGAGCCGCAGCGACGAGAAGGAAACCCGCCGCAAGGACCGAAACGCCGCCCGCACGGGCGACGCCGAACTGCTCCAGTACAACGCGGGCCTGGCCCGCCTCGCCGCGCACGACCGCTCGGAGTAGCAAGAAAGCGTTCAGCAGGGCAGCCGCCGCCGGTCAGCGCAGCTGGAGAGCGAGCGACCCGTCCGGGTTCACGGTCACGCTGATCGCGACCGCAAAGGCCACGTCCTCATCCCGCACCTCGACATCGCCGTCGAAAAGCGACTGCACCTCCACCACAATGTGCGCCTGCCCCTCGGTGTCGGGCATCTCGAAGGTGGAGTCGCCGGCCACGAGGGTGACTGGGGGATACTGGGCGATCGACCAGATCGGGTCGTCTCGCACCCGGTCGTTGATCTCGATGCCGAATGGGCAGTTCGTGGGCTGCAACACCTGTTGCGTGGTGCAATCGTCGAGGAAACGGTCCAGCTCGGCCTGGACCTGACCGATGAATTGGGCGTTGGGCTGGGCGTCGACCGTGACATCCGTCACCCCGGACGCGACGACCGGCACCGTCTGCGAGGCCGCGTCGAGCAGGGTGGAGGTGTGCTCGAACGAGTAGAGGGCTGGTGCGAAGGCCAGGTAGGCCGCCTGGTTCGAGAACATTTCCGGCGCGCCATCGGCGGCGTGCGCACGCGTGTCGAGGGTCAGCCTGTTCACCGAGAACGTGGCCTGCTGCAGCACGTTCACTCGCAGCACGGCCAGCGGGCTGGTGGTGAAGCGCCAGCTGTCGAAAACGCCGAAGAACGTGCCGGCGCTCTCCACCTGGAAGGTCATCGCCGCGGGTGTGCCGTTCAGCCGGAACTCGTAGTCGACCGTGTGCCGTCCGTCGGCCGACTCGTCGTCAGCGGTCAGACGGATGTCGGTGAGCTCCCCCAGCACAGAGTTCCGCAGCAGGGTGTCCGGCAGGTCCTTCGGCAGCGCGGCCGCTTTGAGCTCCGCAGCCGTGGGTTTGACCCCGGGAAGCAGCAGCGCACTGGCGGTGTCTTTGCGGGCCAGGGCGTCGAGATACTGCCCCACGAAGCTGCCGGCGCTGTAGAGGTCGCGGTTGAGCGACCCGATCGTCGCGACCAGGCCTGCGCCAAGGAGGGCGGCAACGATGACCACGGCCACGATGGCGCGCCGCTCGTTACGCCGGCGCCTGCCGTCCCGGTTGCTCACCCCCACATCCTACGGGGCCGGTTCTCCACCAACCCGTAGACCGGGGCCGACTCGTGCAGCCGGGCCGGATACAGTGGTATGTCCCGTCCGCACCCCATCGAAAGCGCCCCCGTGTCTGAGATTCCGCTGTCGCGCGAGCAGGCCGAAGTGTTCGAGGCCATCGAGGGAACCCGGCAGAACGTGTTCGTGACCGGGCGCGCCGGCACCGGCAAGTCGACGCTGCTCAATCACCTCGCCTGGAACACGAGCAAGCAGATCGTGATTGCCGCTCCCACCGGGGTGGCGGCCTTGAACGTGGGCGGCCAGACCATCCACTCCCTGTTCCGCCTGCCGATCGGCGTGATCGCCGACAACGCGATCGACCAGTCCGACCAGGTACGCAAACTGCTCAACACGATCGACACGGTCGTCATCGACGAGGTGTCGATGGTCAACGCCGACCTGATGGATGCGATCGACCGCAGCCTGCGTCAGGCGCGGCAACGGCCGAACGACACGTTCGGCGGCGCGCAGATCGTGCTCTTCGGCGACCCGTACCAGCTGGCCCCGGTGCCGGGGGATTCCGACGAGCGTGCCTACTTCGCGGACACCTACCGGTCGATGTGGTTCTTCGACGCGAAGGTCTGGCAGGTCGCCGACCTGCGCATCTTCGAGCTCACCGAGGTGCACCGGCAGCGCGACGCCGACTTCAAACACATGCTCAACGCGGTGCGGCACGGGCAGGTCACGGCCGAGATCGGCGGCGCGCTCAACGCCGCGGGCGCCCGCACCCCGCCGAGGGAGGGCGTGATCACGCTGGCCACCCGCAACGATTCCGTGAACCGGATCAACGCATCCGCTCTCAAACGCCTCCCCGGCAAGGCGCTGACCGCCAAGGCCGACGTCACCGGCGACTTCGGCGGGCGCACATTCCCCGCCGACGAGGTGCTCGAGCTGAAGGTCGGGGCGCAGGTCATGTTTCTGCGCAACGACTCCAACCAGGACGGCGGCCCGCGCTGGGTGAACGGCAGCATCGGCACCGTCACTCGGGTCGATTCGACGGTGTACGTGGACATCGACGGCGAAACGCACGAGGTCGAACCGGCGGTGTGGGAGAAGTTCAAGTACACCTACAACCCGACCACGAAGAAGCTGCGCAAAGACGTCGTCGCCGAGTTCACGCAGTTCCCGTTGCGGCTGGCGTGGGCGGTCACCATCCA
The DNA here is from genome assembly GCF_004402575.1 of Cryobacterium sp. TMT2-4. Taxonomy (NCBI): domain Bacteria; kingdom Bacillati; phylum Actinomycetota; class Actinomycetes; order Micrococcales; family Microbacteriaceae; genus Cryobacterium; species Cryobacterium sp. TMT2-4. The sequence goes on from NZ_SOGE01000026.1 coordinate 29,764, forward strand.
CAAATCGCAGGGCGCCACCTATGAACGCGCGGTCGTCGACCTCGGCGCGCGCGTGTTCAGCCCCGGCCAGACCTATGTGGCCCTCAGCCGGCTGACCAGCCTGGACGGCCTTTATCTGACCCGTCCGCTGCGCCCGAGCGACATGATCGTGGACGAGAACGTGCAGCGGTTCATGCGCGGCCCGCACCCTACCGAGACCCCCTGCCCGGTCACCCCCGCCGACTAGCCCCGTGTTTACCGCCGCGGCTGCCCTTCTCGCGGCTGCCTCTCCCGCCGCTGCCTACGCACCAATTCGACGGAGATTTTGCCGAAAACGGTGCAGAACAGCCCAAAACTAGAGTCTCTAGCCCAAAATCTCCGTCGAATTCGTTAGGGACGAGGGCGGCAGTAGGGGCAAGAGCGAGAGCCGAGGGGCCGCCGGCAGCAATACGGTGCGGCCGGACGGCGGCGTGGGTACACTCCGTCGTGCAGGGGCGCTCCTGTGTGGGCCGCGACGCGACGGGGGTCAGGCGATGAAGCTCGGACAGGCACCGATCAGCCAAGCCGCAGCCGGCCTTGTACCAGCCGGCTCCGCACCTCGTCACGCGAGCCCCCACACACGCCACCACCGCGTGCCGGCTCTCGTCGTGAGTGCCGCCCTCGTGCTGACGGCGTGCACCGCGGCGACGGATGCGTCCCCGGAGGCCCGCGCGCAGGCGGCGGCCCCGTTCTCGTCCGAGGTCACGTCCCGGCTGGATGACGTGCTCGCCGAGGCGAAGACCCTGTCCGGTTCCTCGGGGGCCATTGCCGGTGTCTGGGCGCCGTGGGCCGGCACCTGGGTCGCGTCGCCCGGGTCCGTCTCGAGGACGACACCGGGTGCCCTCACCCCGGAGATGCGATTCCGGATCGGCACCAACACGACGGCGCTGACCTGCACGGTGCTGCTCCGGCTCGTCGAGGAGGGGCGGGTGCGCTTGGAGGATCCGGTGTCCGACTACGTGCCCCGGGTGGTGGGGCTGGACAAAATCACCCTCGGGCAGCTTTGCCGCAACACGTCCGGCCTGGCCGATCACGCCTCCCTGATGGCTCCGCAGATTATGGCCAACCCCAGTCGCAAATGGTCGACACGTGAAGTCATCGCGAGCGGCACGGGCGCACCTCGGGTGGCGCTGCCCGGCGGAACCTGGTCCGCGTCGGATACCGGGGTCGTGCTGCTCGGTCTCGCCCTGCAGCAGGCAACCCGACGCGACTGGCCGTGGCTCTACCGGCACTACGTGTTCGAACCGCTGGGCATGACGAACACCAGCCTGCCATCGCCGGGCGAGCTTGCGATCCCGGGGCCGAGTCCCCGCGGCTATGCCGCGGCCCTTGATCCGGTCGGCAGGGCCCGCTGTGGGAGCGTGCTCGATGTAACGCAGCTGTCGCCCTCGGTGGGCGGAGTGGCGGCGGGGGCGGTCTCGAACCTCGACGACCTGAAGATCTGGGCGCAGGCGCTGGCCGCGGGGACCCTCCTGTCGAAAACATCGACGGATGCGCAGTGGGCGCCGGTTCTGCCGGGTGCCGGAGCCCTCTCCTGGCATCAACACGGCCTCGGGGTCGAGCGGTTCGGCCCGCTGCTCGGTCAGTCCGGGGAGATCCCCGGTTTCATTTCGGCGGCGATGGCCGACCCGGTCAGCGGACTCACGGTAGTGGTCTCCTTCAATAATTCGACCTCCGGCCGCGGGTTCGCCGAGGCGGTCGCCCGCCGACTTGCCGCGGTCGCCGGCGCTGCGCCCGCGTCCGGAGAGGTGCCGGCACCCCAGCTGAACCTGCCCTGGACCGAAAACCAAGTCGCCGGCGAAATCCGGGCTGTCGCCGTCTGCGGATCGCAGCAGCCGGACTAGAAGGGCTGCCGGGTCCAGCGAGACCCGGGAATTATCTTTGGCCCGCAGCCGGTCAGTGGTGGGAGTGCGGTGCGCCGGGCAGAACGGCGGGGCCCGAGTGACCGTGGGACCCGTGCGGGACCGCCTGAGTGCCGGCATCCGTCGCGGCCAGGGCCGGAGTGGTCAGGCCGGAAACCAGCAGGCTGCCGAGCGTCAGCGCGGCCAGGAAACGCCAGCCCTGCGGTGCGGGTTCGGTCGCCCCGGTCACCCCGGCAGGGGTGTCGGATGCCGCCGTCCGGCATCTGGCACGCCGCCGGGTGAGGGCAAGGGAGACGGCCACGAACACGCCGAACGAGGTGGCGATGGTCATCGGGAAGACCGGCAGCACTGTGGCGTCGGCCGGCACCGCCGAGGTGCTGCGGAGCGCCACCATTGCAGCCCAAATGACGCCAGGGAGAAGGGCGGCGACGAGGGCCTGGTTCGGCCAAAGATGCCTTCCTCGCACGAGCGTCGCCACACCCCAGCAGAGCTCGGCGACGCCGAGCCCGACGAAGGTGACGGCGAGCAGGGCTGGAGCGCCGGCGCCCACGGCCAGGTGAATAATCCCTGCCCCGAGGGCGGCGAAAGCGATCCAGAGGCGCGTGATCTGCGTCATGGGATTCCTGTCCGCGGTGTGGGTGGCGCGCGTGGGCTAGACGGTGACCGTGCGCGGTACCGTCTTGTCGGCTGCGAGACCGGCTCCAAGCAGCACGATGGCGCTGGTCAGATGCAGGAAGTGGTCGGCCGTGTTAAGGGCGAGGATGTTGAGCGCGGTGTCGGCGATGAAGAAACCGACAATTCCGAGGAGCAGGTACACCGCACCGACCGTGGTGTTGACGGCCTTTGCGGCGGGGGCCGTGGCCAGGCCGGCGATCAACAGTGCTGCGCCGATCAGGAGGTGGGCCGTGTTGTGGAGAGGGTTGACCGCGAAGATGCCGAGAAGCAGGCCGCCATCGGTGGCGAAGAAGTCGACGCCGCCGGTCACGAAGAAACCGAGCACGCCGACCAGAACGTAGACGGCACCGAAAACAGTGGCAATGATGCGGTTGGGGGATGTACGCATGAGAAGACCTCCAGTAGATGTCACGGTGCATCCGTGCTCGCCCATTGTTCGGAATCAACGACGGTTCGGTTTGGCCGGACACCGGTGCGTAGCCGTGACCACCGGATAGGATCACCGGATGGGAATCAGCGCGGATACAAAAGATTGGACCTGGGTGCTGGAGCGCCCCTGCCCGGAGTGCGGTTTCTCCGCCGCCGACGTCGATTTCGCGCACATTCCGCGGCTGGTGCGCGAGAACGCGGCCCGCTGGCAGCCGGTGCTGCAGCGAACGGATGTCGCGTCGCGCCCCGACGAGCAGACCTGGTCTGCCCTGGAATACGCGGCCCATGTTCGCGACGTGTTCCGCATCTTCGACGAGCGTCTCACCCTCATGCTCGCCGAGGACGACCCGGCTTTCCCGAACTGGGACCAGGACGCCACCGCGGTGATGGAGCGCTATAACGAGCAGGAGCCGGCGGTCGTGGCCCGCGAACTCGCCGAAGCCGCGGCATCCGTCGCCGGCTCTTTCGCCGCCGTTCCGCCCGCAGACCACGGCCGAACCGGTCGCCGCAGCGACGGTGCCCGGTTCACCGTCACCACGATGGGGCAATATTTTGTGCACGATCCGGTGCACCACCTGCACGACGTCGCCGGCGGCTGACGCCACCGGCACGCAGAATGCCGGCAATCGGACGCCAGCAGGCACGAATCAACAAAAAATAAGCGCGAACGAACCGGAGCACCCCCTAATAGTGCGCCCGTTCGTTCGCGCTTGTCGCGCTGCCGTGACTTAGGCCCGGCGGCGACGCCCCGTGAGTGCGCCGTAGATCACGAGAACGATGACGGAGCCGGCGATGGCGAGAAGCCAGGTCGAGATGTCGAAGAAGTTCTCCAGACCCGTGCCGAAGATGACCGAGCCGAGGAAACCACCGAGGAACGCGCCGAGCACGCCGAGGATGAGGGTGATGACCCAGCCGCCGCCCTGGTTGCCCGGCAGGATTGCCTTGGCGATTGCGCCGGCGATGAGTCCGAGAATAAGGAATCCGATGAAGCCCATAATTTGTCCTTGCGTCTCTCTGTTGTTTGCGAACTGATGAAGGTCAGTTCTGGTGAAGTGGGGAAAAGAGCCGGACTAGTCCGGGGTGTCTGCCTCGTCGACGTCCGCGACCGTGTCATCTGACGCCTGGTGCACGTCCTTGACGGTCACATCGACCGAGGTGACCTGCATGCCGACGATTGTCTCGATCGCCGTCTCGACCGCGTTGCGCACTGCGCCCGCGACCTTTTGCAGTTCGTGCGGGTACTCGACGACGATGGAGATCGCGATGGATGCCGCGGCGCCCTCGGTGGTGACGCTCACCCCGGGGGAGAGGTCGGCGACGCTGAGGGCTTCCCGGATGGCGCCGAGAGCCCGGGCCGCGCTTCCGCCGAGCGCGTGAACGCCCGGCACCTCGCGTGCGGCGATGCCGGCTACCTTCGCGACGACGCCATCGGCGATGACAGTCGTCCCTGGTCCGGTTGGGGGGACGGCTGGTCGTGCGGAGGTCGTCTGTTCAACGATGGCAAGCTCCAATCTGTCGCGGCGCGTGGCACGAGCCGGGCGACACTAGTATGACGTGGGTCGACGGGAATTCGTCACGCTAGCGCCGAAAGAAAGTTTTTGCGGGGCAGTCCCGAAGGTCGGTTCTCAGGCCGAAACCGCGAACTCGACGGTCGTTGTGTGGCTCTGGCCGGCGTCCAGACGTACCTGGTCCCGGCGTACGTTCGCGGTTTCCACGCAGACCATGCCGGGCCACTCGTCGTCGCCGAAGTCGCTCATCCGGGCGGCCTTGTCGGCCCAGGGGTTCCAGACCACGGTGCTGTCGGATCCGTCGGATTCGATCGTGACGGTGCGGCCGTCCGGGTCGGCGACGGTGGCGCTGCCGCGGCTGCCCAGATAGAGGCGGTCCGTCTCGGTGCCGAAGCCCAGGGGGTTGTTCTCCGCGGGCTCGGTCAGAGCGGTCAGCTGGTTCAGGAACGCGGTGCCCTGCAGCCCCGAGACCGTCGTGCCGCGCACATTGCTCACTCGCAGATAGGTGTGCAGCGCTTCTTCGTAGCTGAGCGCATCCGTCTCCCGGTTGGTCACCCGGAGAGCGAGGGTCAGGCGGGCGCCGACGGTGACCGTGTAGCGGGCCTCGAAACGGTGGGGCCAAGCCGAGGTGCGTGTGGCGGGAGTGTCGGTGAGGCTGAAGGTGAGCACGACGTCGTCGTCGGATTCGTGGGCGTCCACGAGCTCCCACTCGATCAGGCGGGCGAAACCGTGCGACGGCGCGGCCGGATCGAGCGCGTTCGCACCGAACCAGGGGAAGCAGATCGGCACGCCGCCGCGGATCGCGGCGGTGGCCTCGAACCGGCTCAGGTCGCTCAGGAAAAGCACCGGCCGGCCGCCGGCCGGGGTGAAGTCGGTGACGTGCGCGCCGTGCAGGTAGATCTCGGCGGAGCCGGCGCGACCGACCACTCTCACCACGGTGAGGCCACCGCGGCCCTCTCCGATTCGAACGGATGCGGGCAGAGACCTGGGTGCAGCGCTTACGGAGGACATGAGCCCATTTTCGCGCTTCCCGCGACCCAGCGCCTAATGCCGATCGACGCCTCGCTGTGCAGCGTCAGTGAAATCGCCTTCGACCGGAACTACTGGGCGCCATGGATGAGCAGGGGGAGTGACCACAGCGGCTGACGTGACTTCTCGAGTCGCGTCGGCCGCTGCGTCAGCCGGTCAGGTCCCCGCCCAGAGGCGGTCAATCGCGCAGGTACTGTTCCAGGCACGGCACCTTCAGCAGGGCCAGTGCGCGCTTCTCGATCTGGCGCACCCGTTCCCGGGTCACGCCCTGAACGACGGCGATCTGGTCCAGCGTCTGGGGCGCGCCCCCGTCGAGACCGAACCGGGACATCAGGATCGACCGCTCCCGCGGCGGCAGGGCACTCATGTAGAAAACGATGTCCGAAGCCCGCATGGTGAGCACGGCATGCTCCTCGGGCTGGGGGAGGTCGTCGTCGATGATCAGCTCGGAGATGTCGCCGAGACCATCGCCCACCGGCGACTGCAGGGACATCGGCTCGTTGTCATAGCGCAGCAGGCGCATCACATCGGCCGGCAGGATCTGCGAGGCCTCGGAGAGCTCCGCCACGGTGGGTTCGCGGTCGAGGGTGCTGGTGAGGTCTCGGCGGATGCGCTTGATCTTGTTGAGCTTCTCCGCGGTGTGCACGGGGATGCGGATCATGCGGGATTTGTCGGCCATGCCGCGGTGGATGGCTTGGCGGATCCACCAGGTGGCGTAGGTGGAGAATTTGTAGCCGGTCATGAAGTCGTATTTTTCGACGGCGCGGACGAGGCCGATGTTGCCGTCCTGCACGAGGTCCATGATGGGCATTCCGCGTCCGGAGTAGTGCTTGGCGATGCTGACCACCAGGCGCAGATTCGCTTCGATGAAGTGGTTCTTCGCGCGGCGGCCGTCATGGGCAAGCCAGGCCAGCTCGCGGAGGAGAGAGGGTTCAATTTCGCCCTGCTCGCTGCGTTGCTCGGCGAACAGGCCGACTTCGATGCGTCTGGCCAGGTCGACCTCGTCCTCGGCGGTGAGGAGCGAAACGCTGCCGATTTTTCTCAGGTAGTCGCCGAACGCGTCCGTCGCTGCACGGTTATACGTGGCAACGGATGATGCATGTGCGGTAATGGTCATGGGTTCCTCCAGTTCGGGCTGGAACATCAGTACATATCCTGGGCGGGACTGCGTCGAGGGCCTTGACTCGGCCGGGAAGAAACCGAATAATGCTCGAGAACTGAATCAACCGTGCAGGGCGACATAGGTGATCAGGACTCGCACCGTTGTGACAACCGCGTAGTCGCGCTCGGGGATGTCAACGCCTGTCGCCTCGTGGATCGTCTCGATCAGCCGCAAGAAGTCCAGCGAGTCGAGTTCCAGATCCTGGCGCAATCGCGCGCCCTCGTCGAGATCGTCGGTGTCGACATCCGGCGCCACCTGGCGGATGGCCGCATACACGGCCGCTCGGGCCTCCTGTTCGGTCTGTTCGGTCATAGCTCCTCCGGGTTCTGCAACAGTTCGTCGATCCGGGCGAGGAATCGCCCGCCGCGCGCCCGGCTCACCAGGTCCCGCAGCTGTTTCATCAGCACCTCCAGCGGCAGGGTGTCCGCGTCGTGCGGCGCGGGGGCAACCAGGCCACCCCGGCGCAATGCCACGGCTACGCTCAGGTGCACTGCGGCGCTCGGTTGGAAGGAACCCTCGGTGAAGAAGCCGTTGACCTCGGGGACGTCCCTGACGGCCAGCCCGGAGGCCTTCAGGAGCAGGGCGGCCGGCACGAGCCGCTCAGCGATCGGGCGGGCGGAGTTGTACTGCTCCATCCAGGCCAGTGCCGCCCGCAAATCCAGGGTGGTGCTCAGGTAGTAGTGCGGGATGGTCTTCTTCGAGCGCGCCATCAGCGACCCGATGGCGCGGAGCAGGCCCGCGGCCCGCTCGGCGGCATCCGTTGGAGCGGCGGTTGGCCCGGCGGTTGGTGCGATCACTGGTGCGGCGGCCGGCTCTGCGACGGGTGGCGCGGTGGTGACGTTGCGCACGTCGGCCTCGGTGACGGCGCCCCCGGCGCCGGTGCCCGGCACGACTGCCAGGTCCACGCCGAGACTCTTGGCGACGCGCCGCACGAGCGGGGAGGACCGCACCCGGCGGACCGTCAGCGGGGTTACTGCCGGGGCAGACGGTTGTTCGGCAGGCGGCCGGTGCCGGGCAGGCGGTTGTTCGGCGGTCGACAGCGCGGCTGCGGCCTGCTCCACGTCGGCCCGGGTGAGGGCGCCGTGCTTCCCGGTTCCGTGCAACGCGTCGGTGTCGATGCCGAGCCGGTGTGCAAGCTGGCGCATAGGGGGAGACACGAAGCCCGGCACCGGGACCGCCCGGGCGAGCGCCGGGGCCGGCGCGGACGTGGTCGGCACCGTGGGCTCGACCTCGGCCGCCGGGGTCTGGGTGATCCGGGCGAGTGGTGCGCCGACCGGAACGGTCGTGCCGACCTCGACGAGCAGCTCGGCGACCACGCCCTCCTCGAACGACTCCACGTCGATGTCCGCCTTCTCGGTGTCGACGACGGCGACCATGTCGCCGCGATGCACGCAGTCGCCCGGCTTGACCAGCCACTCCACCACGCTGCCCTGCTCCGTGTCCGCGCCGAGCGCCGGCATCCGGAACTCACCCACGGGTGCCCACCGCCTCCCGGGCGGCGGCGATGACGCGTGCGGCCGACGGCGGGGCGGCCTGCTCCAGGTGCCGGGCGTAGGGCAGCGGCACCTCGGCGCTGCAGACCCGGCCGACCGGAGAATCCAGGTCGAAGAAGGCTGTTTCGGTGATGCGGGCGCTGATCTCGGCCGAGATGCTGCCGCTGCGCCATTCTTCGTCGATCACGACCGCGGTGTCGATGTCGACCACGCCGGCGTCATCGTCGAGCTCGCCGGCAGTGTTGTAGAGCGAACCAGGCTCGAAGATCAGCACCGGGTCAGGGTCTTGCAGGGCGCTCCACAGCATCCCGCGGGCGTCGGCCAGGGACGACGGAGTGAGGATACGCAGGCCCGGGATGTGTGCGTACCAGCCCTCGAGGCCGTGGGAGTGTTGGGCGGCCAGCTGGCGCCCGGCGCCGGTGGTCATGCGGATCACCACGGGCACACTGAACTGCCCGCCCGACATGTAGGACAGGGTCGCCGCGTTGTTCATGATCTGGCCGAGGGCGAGCAGACTGGGGTTGACGGTCATGATCTCGACGATCGGGCGCATCCCGCCCAGGGCCGCGCCGATCCCGGCCCGCTCGAACCCGGTTTCCGAAAGCGGGGTGTCCCGGATGCGTTCGGGCCTGAATTCCTCTAGCAGACCCAGGCTCACCGCGAAGCAGCCGCCGTGGGCCCCGACGTCTTCCCCCATCATGAACACCCGGTCATCGCGCGCCATCGCCTCCCGGATGGCCGCCCGCATGGCCTCGCGATAGGTGGTTTTCATCTCGGCATCCGTTTCATGATCGTTCCTGCTCGGTGACGTCTCTCTCGGTATACACGTGGCGGGTGAGGTTTTCGACCGGTTGCGCGGTGCCTGCCTCGGCGAAGTCGACGGCGGCCTGCACCTCGGTGTCCACGGATGCCTGCAGGTCGGCCCACATGCGCTCGGGGAGCTCGCCGGCGGCCTCCAGCGCGGCGCGCAGCAGGTCGATCGGGTCGCGCTCCAGCCCCTGGGCCACCTCGGCCTTCTCGCGGTAGCGCACGGGGTCGATCATCGAGTGTGCCCGGAAGCGGTACGTGCGGAGCTCGAGGAAGTGCGGTCCGGCGCCGGCTCTCACGGCGGCGACGGCGCGCCGAGTGGCTTCCTCGACGGCGCCCTCGCCGAAGAAGCAGGCGGTGACGCGGGAACGGCCCGCCATCTTGTCGGCCAGAGCCAGACCGATGGCGAGAGGAAGACCGCCGGCGACGATGGCGTTGCCCCCGAAGAACCGGGTGGCCGCGTCGAAAAGGTGCATGGACCCGCTGCGGCCCCGGCAGCATCCCTGTTCGAATCCGTACATCTCGGCCAGGATTGCGCCGGCGGCGACCCCTCGCAGCAGCGCGTGGCCGTGTTCGCGGTTGGTCGCCACGACGGCGTCCTCCGGTTCGAGCGTCACCAGAACGCCGGCTGCCACCGCCTGATCGCCGATGCAGACGTGCATGAACCCGCGGATCTTGGGAAGTGAGGTTGAAGTCCAGTTCCCGCGGCGCCACGGCCGGGCCGAGGCGCCGCGGGCGAAGCCGATGATGTCCAGGCGCAGAACCTCGCTGGGCTCCCACTCTGTCTTTAGTGCCACGAAGGCCTTGACCACCTCGCCGTCAACCGGATCCGGGATGCCGATCACACCGGCTTCCGCCACCGCCTCGTGCTCCATCAGCGAGCTCTCCATCTCGAAGGGCCCGATCAGGTGCCCGGACGACTTGATGACGTCGTCTCCGCGGCCGACAAACCAAAAGTACTCGTCGGAATCCCGTCGGGCGAGGTCGCCGGTGAGGCACTAGCCGCCGGCGAAAGTTCGTCGGTAACGTTCCTCCTCGCCCAGATACCCGCGGAACATCGACGGCCAGCCGGGCCGCAGTGCCAGCTCGCCCAGGGCATCCATTTCGGTCACCAGCACGACCTCGCCGCCCCGCATCAGCGGCGCGCCCTGCTGGTCGCGGGCGCCCAGCGCTGCCTCGACGCCGGGCAAAGGCCGCCCCATCGAGCCGGGGCGGATGGGCGTGGCCGCGTAGTTCGCGATCATGATCCCGCCGGTATCGGTCTGCCACCAGTTGTCGTGCACGGGTTGCCTGAACGTCTCCTGGCCCCACACCACGACCTCCGGGTTGAGCGGCTCACCCACGCTGGCCACGAACCTCAGCGCGGACAGGTCGTGGCCGGCGGCCCGGTCTGAGCCGGCTTTCATAAGCATTCGCAGGGCGGTCGGCGCCGTGTACCAGACGGTCACGCGCTGCTCGGCGAGCACCCGGTACCACCGGTCCGCGTCCAGCTCCTCCTCGTCGACGATGGCGGTCACGCCGTGCACCAGCGGAGCGATGATGCCGTAGGAGGTGCCCGTGACCCAGTCGGGGTCGGCGGTACACCAGTAGACATCACCGGGGTGCAGGTCGAGGGCGAACCGGCCGGTCGCGTAGTGCGCGGTCACGGCGTCGTGCACGTGGATGGCACCCTTCGGGGTGCCGGTGGTGCCGCTCGTGAAGCGCAGCAGAGCCATGTCCTAGCTCTGGGTGGCGGCGATCTCGATGTAGGGCGGGGTCTCCCGCAGCTGGGCCGCCAGATCGAGCTTGCCCGGGTCCGGATGGCCGTCGGCGTCGACCAGCAACACGTGCCGCGGGTCCGGCAGCTGGACCCGGATCGGCGCCACCTTCTTGCGGTACAGCGCCCGCGTTGTGACCAGGGCCCGGCCGCCGCCGAGCTGGAGCCGTCGGCGTACCGGCTCCGGCCCGAAGGCGGAGAACAGCGGGCAGAAGACGCTGGCATTCTTGAACGTGCCGAGCACCGCGACGTAGAGCGCGGGAACGCGGCCGAGGAGGGAGAAGACCCGGTCGCCCCGCCCGATGCCTAGGCCCCGCAGCACGCTGGCGAAGCGGCCGGTCTGCTCGGCGAGCTCTGCATAGCTCAGGGAGTGGGTCTTGCCGTCGCCGCGCACGAAGCACAGGGCCTCGTGAGCGGCCCTGGCACCGGCGGCATGCCGGTCAACCGCCTCGTAGGCGATGTTGAGCCCCCGATCGCCGGGCAGCCCCGAAAGAGCGTGGCGGGCCTCGTCCCAGGTGAAGGCGGCGCAGGTCTCGTCATAGTTGACGAGGTTGGGCGGCACCGTGAGGGCGCGAACATTCTTGGGGATGGTGGGCCAGCGTGTCGAGGCTTCGGTTCCTGCCGTCATGCAGCCCATGAGACCCCCGTGGGCACGTGGGGCGTAGGGTATCGCCATGGCCTCCTTTGAGCGGATTGTCGACGAGGGCGTTCTCATCGGGCTCTCCGCGGCGCGCATGGCCGTGAAGAACCACATCATCGTGGGGGCGCTGCGTGAGCACCGCGACTTCGCCGATGCCGATTACACCGCGGCCGTCCGCTCCGAATTGGTCCGGCTGGCGACGCAGAACGAGGAAGATGCCGAGCGTGTCGGCCGGCAGCGGAAAGTCCTGAGCCGGCAGCGGAGCGCATTCGAGATCACCGACGATGACAGGCTCCACGTGCGCCAGCTGGCCTTGCGACGGAGTGTGCACCTGAAGCTCGCCGGTGCCCTACGGGCCGTGGCCGCCGACGACGAGCAGGTCGCCGACCTGCTTAAGCGGGCCCGCACGGACGCCAGCGAGGAAATCGGCGCCGCGCTCGCCGCCCGGCTGGTCGAACAGGTTGTCGACCGCCGGGAGCCCGACTACGCGCAGCGGCGGGCGGAACGGGTGCGGGTTCTGGTGAACACCGATCTGGCGGCGCTGATGTCGAACCGTCGGGCAGGGCTGGATTCCGGACGCTGACGGTCCCCTTAGCGGGCGGTTCGGGGCTGGACCTTCTTCACCACGCTGGACTTCAGCCGCATTGAGCCGAATGCGTCCACCTTGCAGTCGATGTCGTGGTCGCTTACGCCATCCAGCAGACGGATACCCCGCACCTTCGCGCTCACCGTGATGGCGGTCGCGCTGCCCTCATGCGTGGGTTAGGCCCGGCCGAGCCGACACATGTGGCCAACTCAGGACATCCGTCAGCCAAGTCCATCGGCCGCCACGGACCAGTGCGGAACCGGGGCGGATGTTCGGCCCGGCCGGACGGATCTCCTGAATTGGCCACAACGCGCGCCGGATGAGCGGCAGCGCGTGCGCGCTTCGCACCTCCATCAGCCGCTCCACCCCGTACCCCGGACGAATTCGACGGAGAGCCGAGATTTTGCCCAAAAATGGCCGTAAATCCTGAGAAGAAGCCGATTTGCACCAGAATCTCCGTCGAATTGGCTGGACGCCGGGCAGGGAGTCACCTGTGATGAGCAGCATTCACTCGGTGCGCTGAGCTGTGATCTTTCGAGAGCGACACAACCAACCGATTCGGATCGCTCGGCTACCGGTGCATTTCGGTCTTCTGGATCTGCCACTCGAGGTCGTCGGGGGACAGGTTGGCGTTCTTGAAGGCATCCGTCAGCGGCAGCTGCAAGCGCAGGTCGGTGCCGAGGCACAGGGCAGCGGTGCCGGAGCGCAGCTTGAAGTCGAGCACGTGGCCGCCGGCCGTGCGGTCGTCGGTCAGGAAATGCGTGTGGCAGCCGGGCACGCCGATCCCCTGCTCGTAGAGCGGGGTGCGGAAGCCAGCCACGACGCCCGAGACGTCGTGCAACTCAATGATCGCGTCCTCGTCGGTTGCCTCCACCATGGGGCGGTAGGGCTTCTCCTGCTTGACGACCGTGCGCATCCGGATCCACTCGAAGTCGCCGTCGATGCGCAGGGCGTACATGTAGTTCTGCGACGCCGTCAGCTTGTCGATGAACGTTGACGCCTCCGCGCGCACGATGTTCTTCGGCAATTGGCTCTCGATATGAGGCACGAAATTCGTGACGACGGCGTAGGGCGTGTGCGCGCCCAGGTCGGCCTTCGACACCCCGCCGTCGGCCCGCAACTGGTAGCAGATGCCGTCGATGATCAGCATTTCACCGTCCAGTCCGTTGAACGTGCCGAGTCCGAAACTGCCGCGGCCGAGCAGGTCGCGCACGGTCATCTCGTCTTCGTAGACGCCGTCGAGCAGCGCGCTCATCAGGCTCGTCTGGAAAATTTCGTGTCGGGTGACAGTGAATTTGCTCATTGCAGCACATCGCTTTCCAGATCGGCCATCAGGTCATCTCTATTGTTGCGGTAGTCGACGTGCACGTCGATGATGCTCGGGCCGGGTTCGGCAAGGGCCTGCGCCAGGATGCCGGCGAAGTCGTCGAGGTGCGTTACCCGGTGGCCGTGGGCGCCGAACGATTCGGCATAGGCGACGGCGTCGTAATCGCCCAGCTGCACGCCGGAGGTGCGCCCGTATTTGCCCATCTGCTGGAACGCCACCATGTCGTAGGTGCCGTCGTTGAAAATGATGTGGGTGAACGTCGAGCCGAGCCGCACGGCCGTCTCCAGCTCCATGGCGGAGTAGAGAAAACCGCCGTCGCCCGACACGGACACGACTGGTGTGCCCGGGCGCACCAGGGTCGCGGCGATCGCCCAGGGCAGGGCCACGCCCAGGGTCTGCTGGCCGTTCGAGAACAGCAGGGTGCGCGGGTGGTAGGTGCGGAAGTGCCGGGCCATGTAGATGTAGTGGGAGCCCACGTCGCAGAGCACCGTCGTGTCATCCGGGAGCAGTTCGCGCATCATCAGGGTGAGGTCGGCCGGGTGCACGCCCTCGGACTCGTCCCGGCGACCGGTGGGCTGGTCGGCGTGCGCGAGGCGGGCGCGCTGCTCGGCTACCTCGGCCGCGGCGGCGACCGGCATCGACAGCCCGTTGATCTGGCGGGCGAGGGCGTCGAGGGTCTCGGCGACGTCGCCGCGCAGTTCGAGCGTGGGGCGGTAGTAGTCGTCGAGGTCGGCGGAGAGTTCGTCCAGGTGGATGATCACGCGCAGGTGGTCTTTGTTCCACTTCGACGGTTCGTACTCGACGAAGTCGTAGCCGACGGTCAGGATCACGTCGGCCTTGTGCAGAAGGATGTCCCCGGGCTGGTTGCGGAACAGGCCCACGCGTCCGAGGTAATGCTCTTCGAGCTCGTGCGAGATGACTCCCGCGGCCTGGAACGTCTCGACGACGGGCAGTCCGGCGACGCCCAGCAGGCGGTGCAGCGCCGCGACGGCCTGGTCCGAGCCGGACCGCGCGCCGGCGAGGATGACCGGGAACTGCGCATCCTTCAGCAGGGCGGCAGCGCGCTGCACGCTCTCGGAGGGTGCGGCGCCCAGCTGCGGCACCCAGTGCGGATGCGTCATCGACACGGTCGTCGAGTCCGTGAGCACGTCGTAGGGGAGAACAACCGCGGCGGCGCCCTTGGGCTCCTGGGTTGCCTCGCGGAACGCGTTCGCGATTGCTTCCGGCACGTTGTCGGCGACACTCACCTCGCCGGCGTACTTGGTCACGGCGGACAGCATGCCCACGGCATCCATTGTCTGGTGGGTACGCTTCAACCGGTCTGCGCGCGGAACCGCGCCGCAGAGGGCGACCACCGGGTCGCCTTCGGTCGTCGCCGTCAGCAGGCCCGTCGCGAGGTTGGAGGTGCCTGGGCCGCTCGTCACCAGGACGACGCCCGGCTGGCCGCTCAGACGCCCGACGGCCGCGGCCATGAAGGCCGCATTCTGCTCGTGACGCACCACGATCACCTCGGGTCCGTCGTCGATGAGAGCGTCATAGACCGGGTCGATCTTGGCGCCGGGAACGCCGAAGACCCACTGCACGCCGTATGCCTTCAGGCATTCCACCACGCGTTCGGCGGAGCGGGTGGACGGAGCGGGGGTGCCGGCGTCAGAGCGCACGAGCGTGGTCTCGGTTGTGTCGTCGTCGCTCTGGAGCGGTGAAGTAGTGGTCATTGTGATGCCTCCCGGATCGCCGTTCTGAATCGGCCTCCCCTCCATCGTCGCTGCACATTCAATAAGAAGCAACGCCGAGTAGCGATGCAAACGATCTGAAAATGAGATGCTTAGGCCCATGGAATTGAGACAGCTCGAATTCTTCAGCGCCGTCGCCGGTGAGTTGAGCTTCACGCGCGCCGGGGACCGGCTCACCATCGCCCAGTCAGCCGTCTCGGCCGGCATTCGATCGCTCGAAAGCGAATTGGGCGTCGAACTGTTCGATCGCAGCCGCCGCCAGATCAGGCTCACTACGATTGGCGAACTGCTGCTTCCGAAGGTGCGCGACGCCCTCGACGCCGTGAACGAGGTGCGCGACGCCGCCCAGGACACCACCCGCGCCATCACCGGGTCCATCGTGATCGGGCTGATGACCTCGGTCACGCTCGTCAATGTGCCTCGGCTGCTCGGTCTCTTCCGCGCCGGCCATCCGGGCGTCGGCGTGCGGCTGCGCGCGGCCCGGCGGGGGTCGGCCGGGCTGGTCGACGAGCTCGTCTCGGGCGAACTCGACCTGGCCTTCCTCGCCCTCAGCGGCCCGGCGCCGACGGCGCTCTCAGCCGTGCCGATCGCTTCGTCGCCGATGGTGCTGGTGGTGCCGAAAGGCCACCGGCTCGCCTCCGCGTCGGCCGTGGGCCTGGGCCACCTCGTGCCGGAGGAGTTCATCGATCTGCCGCCCGGCTACGCCAGCCGTCAGATCGTGGACGATGCCTTCACCGCTGCCGGCCTCGAGCGGCGGGTGATGATCGAGGTCTCCGATATCGGAACGGCCGCCGAATACGTGACCAACGGCCTCGGAGTGGCCCTGTTGCCCGAATTCACCGCCCACGACGCGCTCGACGTGCACCGGCTTCCCGTGGCGAATCTGCCCGATTTCACGGTGTACCTGGCGGCCTCGCGCAAGCGGCGCGCGTCGGCTGCCGTGCGCGCGTTCGTGGAGCTCGCGCTCGTCGCCGACGAGGCGCGCGGCTGATGCGAGGCGGGGCCGACAGGGTGCGTCAGTTGCCCCCGCGCAGGGCGACGATCGGCTCGATATTCGACGGCTTCAGGGCGGGGTAGACCCCGGCGGCAAGGCCGACGACGGCCCCGAGCAGCGCCGACCCGGCTGCGAGCCAGGGGTCGACGACCGGCGCCCACTGCTGAATAGGCGACACGATCACCACCGCGAAGACCCCGAGTGCGGCTCCGATCAGGCCGCCGAGTAGGCCGATGACCACGGATTCGACCATGAACTGGCTCGAGATGTTGCGCTTGGTGGCGCCCAAGGCCCGGCGCAGCCCGATCTCGCCCACCCTTTCCATCACCGACAGCAGAGTGACGTTCGCGATCCCCAGTCCGCCCGCGACGAGTGCGAGCACGCCGAGAATCAGGGAGATGACGTTCACGTCGGCCTGCACGTTCTCGCGCAGGCCGGACCTAGCCGACGGGGCCTGTACCTCGAAGTTCTGCGCAGCGTTGGGGTCCAGGGCGAGCGGAGCCTGTTCCGCGACCACTTTGCCGGCGCCGAGAGCGATCCGGATCTGCAGTTCATCCGGGCCGGTCAGGCCGAAGTCGGCGCGCGCGCTGCCCATCGGCACGACCACCGCGTCGAGCAGGTCGGAGCGTCGCTCCATCCCATCGATGATGCCGATCACGGTATATGAGGAGTCGCCGATGAAGATGAAGGGCTGGCTGTCGACGCGGTTGATGCCCAGGCGCTCAGCCGCGCGCGAACCGAGCACCGCCACCCGATCGGCCCTGGCATCGTGGCCGGTGTCGAAGTACCAGCCGGTCACGATGTTGCCGCGAACCGCGTCGAGCAGTCCGGGGAAGGTGGCCATTAGCGATGGGCCCAGGGTTGCCGGTTCCGACGGGTCGTTTACCGGCACCGCGGTAATGGTCACGGCATCGAGGGGCACCTCGCTGACGAGGCCGGCCAGCTCCACCCCGGCCAAGCGGCTGACCCGGTCCGGGGCATCCCAAGGCAATCGCCCGGTCGTGCGCTCCGAGCCGTTCATCCCGTCGGTGCTCCCCGGCTCGATCACGACCTGGGTGGCCGCGACCGCGTCGAATTGGCGGGCGATCTAACCGGCCGCCGTCTGGGCGAATCCGATTGTCACCACCAGGGAGGCGATTCCGATCGTGGTCCCGAGCGCGGTCATGATCAGGCGGGTGGGGCGCGCCCCGATGCCATAGCCCGCCTCGACGATGAGGTCCTGCACCGAGAACCGGTCGGCGCGGGTGATGGCCGGCGCGGCCCCGCGGTCACCGTCGCTTACCGGGGCCGGAGCGCTGGTCGCTCGACGGCGGTTCGGCATCCGCAATTTTATGTTGTTTCGCCCACGCGGCCGTCGGTGATGCTGATGGTGCGCCCGGCGCGATCCGCCACGGCCCGGTCGTGGGTGATGACGATGAGCGTGAGGCCGCCGGCGTTCAGCTCCTCTAACAGGTCCATGACCTCCCTGGAGGTGGAGGCGTCGAGGTTGCCGGTCGGCTCGTCGGCCAACAGCAGCTGGGGCGAGGCCACCACGGCCCGCGCGACCGCGACCCGCTGGCGCTCGCCGCCGGAGAGAGTGCCGGGCAGGAAGTCGATCCGGTGGTCCAGGTGCACCCGGTGCAGGGCGGCGCGGGCCCGTCATTCGCGGTCGGCGCGCGGAACTTTGCTGTAGATCGTGGCCAGCAGCTCATTGTCGCACACCGAGCGGTGCGGCATGAGGTGGAAGGCCTGGAACACGAAGCCGATCTTGCCGCCCCGCAGCGCCGCGCGTTCCGCCTCGCCGGCCAGACCCGTGAGCGCTCCGTCGAGGTAGTACTCGCCGACGCTCGGTCGGTCGAGCAGGCCGAGGATGTTGAGCATGGTCGACTTGCCCGACCCGCTCGGCCCGACGATCGAGAGGTAGTCCTGCTTCTCTACCCGCAGGTTGATTGATGTGAGCGCCTGGACCTCGGGCGGGCCGGGGAAGGAGCGGGTGACGTCGATGAGCTCCACGACGGCCGGTCGGCTCATCGCCCGGCCACGACGAGGTCCCCTTCCTCGAGGGAACCGTCGACCGCCTGCACCTCGACGTAACCGTCAGCCGCGAGCCCGGCGCTCACCTCGACCAGCACGGTCTTTTTTCCGTATCCGGTCGACACCTCGACCCGGGATTCCCCGCCCGGGCCGGCGGTAAGCGCGGCCAACGGCACAGCGAGCACCTCCCCGTCGGTGGAGCTGACCGGGATGATGACCCGCAGGTTGCTGCCCTGGATGCTCTGGAGCTGCCCGGGTGTGAGGTCGTCGGGCGTGAGCAGGATGGTGAAGCGTCCGCTCGCCGCATCCGTTCCCTCTTTAGCCTCGGCCACGGCGACGGATGTCACGGTGGCGCCGTGCTCGGAATCGTCCTGCATCGAGAGCACGGCGGCGTTGCCGACCTTCATGAGTTTGGCATCGCTCGCCGAGGCGGAGGCGCTGATCTGGATCGTGGCACCGGAGACGCGCATCACGGAGCCCGTGATCGAGGTGCCGCGGGATACGGTGACCTCGTCGACCCGGCGGGGGAGACCCGGCAGGTACAGGATTTCGCATGCCGCCAGATAGGTCATGGTGGCCTCGTTCGCCGCGGCGAGGGCGCGCTCGCTGCCGGCAACGCCGGCCCGAACGAATTCGACGGAGTTTTTGCCCGAAACGGCCCGGAAACCCGAAAAAATGGTCCCATATACGAGAATCTCCGTCGAATTGGTGCGGCGACGGACCCGGCGCTCCGCCGCTGAGGAACAAAGTCCACGGGGGCTGTCGGATCGGAGCTATCGGGAGTCATGCAACCCAACGGGTTGGGACTCACTCAGCTAGCGGTCGAGCCCTGCCATGCGTTCCAGTGCGGCTCGCATGATCATCTGGGCCGGATCGCCGATCACGTGATTGTTCAGGTACAGGCTCTCCGCCCATGACAGGACTTCCGCTTTGGTGAGCCCCACGGCCGACCAGTCCACCCCTGCTTCCGCGCGCGCTGTCGGTTCCCCGGTCTTCGGGTTCAGCCACACCCGTGCGATCGGGATATCCGGATCTTCGTGCTCCGGATTCCAGAGGAGCGCGATCGGGTGGTCAAATCCGTCGAGGTGATCGTCGGCGATGTGGCCGGACCCGAGCCAGGGGAGCATCAGCTGCTCGCCCTCCAACTCCACGTCGATGATTTCGAGCGGGACCGGCCCGTAATCGCGGGAGTACACCGGCAGCCCCACATGGTGCCATTCGGCGGCCTCATCCGAGTCTTCCAGCAGATCCGGGAGGCGCGGTGCAACGTGCAGCACGAAGCCGGTCGCCCAGTCGACGAGGGCCTGGGTGTCGGCGGCCGGCCACGGACTGTCATCGCTCGAAGACCCGTCCGCGTTGTGGAAGTGGTACTCGACTCCTTCTTCCAGGATGTCCAGGTGGAACTCTCCGTCGTCGAAGCCGAGGAAGATGCCGGCGACCTGCTCCTCGTCGTCCCAGTCCGCGTCGAATTCCGGGTGCCGGAAACGCGGGGGCAGCGGGGGGATGTCCAGGGGCAGCACGCCGAGGTCGAGCACCACCCGCAGCACGGTGTTCGGCATACGCAGTGTCGGGTCGGTCATAGTCTCGACGATACCGGAGGCCGCCGACGTGGGGCAGCACAGAGCCGCAGCACAGAGCCGCAGCACAGAGCCGCATCACCGAGCCGCATCACAGGACCGGGAAATATGACAAGTGAGCGGATGACGGGAATCGAACCCGCGCTATCAGCTTGGGAAGCTGAAGTTCTACCATTGAACTACATCCGCATGTCCGTCGCGCAGGCAAGCCCGGAACGGAACCGTGCCAGCATATCAAGTCCGCGCCGTTAGGCTGGAACCGTGCTGCTCTCGGATCGCGAAATCAAGGCTGAAATCAACGCGGAACGAATCCGTCTGGAGCCGTACCAGGCCGACATGATTCAGCCGTCGAGTATCGACGTGCGACTCGACGGCTTCTTCCGCCTCTTCGACAACCACAAGTACCCCTATATCGATCCGGCCGAAGACCAGCCCGATCTGACCCGGTTGATCGAGACCGCCGCGGGCGAACCGTTCATCCTGCACCCCGGTGAGTTCGTACTCGGGTCCACCTACGAGAAGGTCACCCTGCCCGACGACGTCGCCGCGCGGCTGGAGGGCAAGAGCTCGCTCGGCCGGCTCGGCCTGCTCACCCACTCGACCGCCGGCTTCATCGATCCCGGTTTCACCGGCCACGTGACGCTCGAGTTGAGCAACGTCGCCACCCTGCCGATCAAGCTGTGGCCCGGCATGAAGATCGGTCAGCTCTGCTTCTTCCGGCTGAGTTCGCCCGCCGAACGTCCCTACGGCTCAAGCGAATACAGCTCCCGCTACCAGGGCCAGCGCGGGCCGACCGCGTCGCGGTCGTTCCAGAACTTCCACTGCACGGATGTGCGGGAGGCCTCGATGGGATCGACCACCGGAGCCGAGTAGCCCGGTTCACACGCATGCAACACGCGCCCGGTAAAATCGGCCCATGACCACATCCGTGCCCAGCTTTGCCGAGGCGCTCGTCGCGCCGGGACCGACAGCCGACTACCCGGGGCGGATGCGCCGCTTCGGCCAGCTGGTCGGCGCCTGGGCCGCCACCGGGTCCCTCCTCGACGAGACGACCGGCGAATGGACCGGGCGCGAATTCACCTGGATCGTCGACTTCGTGCTCGACGGGCGTGCGGTGCAAGACGTCGAGGTCGTCGTGAGCGACTCGCACCCGACCGGCTTCGAGACCGTCGCCACGGCCGTGCGAGTCTATGATTCCTACGCCGGCGTGTGGCGGGTCAGCTATTTCGCCCCGGCATCCGGCGAGTACTGCCACCTCGTGGCGACCCCCCACCGCAACGGCCTGCGCCAGGACGGCACGGGCACCGACGGCCGCCCGATCCGCTGGAACTTCGTCTCGATCACACCTGACGCCTACGCCTGGGAGGGCTGGGTCTCCAACGACGAGGGTTCCACCTGGGTGCTGGTCGAGCACAACGAGGCCACCCGCATCCGTTAGCCAATCTGGTCCTGGCGGGCCTTCACCGGAAGCAGGAGAAGCAGCCCCACGAGCAAAACCAACATAAGTCCGAGGATGCCCCAATAGGTTTCGCCGAAGATCGTCACCGTCAGGGCGAACATGGTCGGCGCCAGAAAGCTCACCGCGCGGCCCGTCGTGGCGTAGAGCCCGAAGACCTCACCCTCCCGGCCGGCCGGGATCAGGCGTGCCAGGAAGGTGCGGCTGGCCGACTGGGCCGGCCCGACGAAGAGCGTCAAGGCGAGGCCGGCGGTCCAGAACACGATCTGACCGCCGTCGTGCAGCAGGAATACGATGCTGCCGAACACGATCAGGCCGATCAGGGCGGTCACGATGATCGGCTTTGCGCCGACCCGGTCGTCAAGCGCGCCGGCGATGATGGTGGCCACGCCCGCCACGACATTGGCGGCGATAGCGAAGATGATCACCTCGCCGGGTGAGAATCCGAAGACGGATGCCGCGAGCACCCCGCCGAAGGTGAAAACCCCGGCCAGGCCGTCGCGGAAGATCGCGCTCGCGATCAGGAAGTACACCGTCTGGCGGCTGGTCTTCCAGAGCCGAATGATGTCCTGCCCGAGCACGACGTAGGAACGGAGGAAGCTCACCCGGGGCCGGCGCACCGCAACGGGAGAACGGTATTCGGGAACCGAGAACAGCACCGGCAGGGCGAACAGGCCGAACCAGGCGGCCGCGATGAGCATCGTGACCCGCACCGAGAGGCCGTTCTCGCTGGTCACCCCGAACAGACCCACGTCGGGGCTGATGAAACCGAAGTACACGATGAGCAGCAGCACGATGCCGCCGATGTAGCCCATGCCCCAACCGAAACCGCTGACCCTGCCGATGGTGCGCGCGGTCGAGACCTGGGACAGCATGGCGTTGTAGTTGACGCTGGCGAACTCGAAGAAGACGTTGCCGGCGGCCACCAGAACGAGGCCGAGCAGCAGGAAGCTCGGTGACGCCTCCACGAAGAACATCGCCGCGGTGAGGCCCACCACGATGAACGTGTTGACGCCGAGCCACAGCTTGCGCCGCCCGGAGGTGTCCGAGCGCTGTCCGGTGATCGGGGCCAGCACCGCTACCAGCAAGCCGGCGATGGCGAGGGCCCAACCGAGCTGGGCGGAAATGACGTCTTTGTCGCCGAACGAGCTGCCCGTGATGTAGACGGTGAAGACGAAGGTGGTGACCACCGCATTAAACGCGGCAGAGCCCCAGTCCCAGAAGCTCCAGGCCACTACGCGGCGTCCGCTCGTTTTGTCTGGCAGCTCCCGGGCATCCGTGCTGCCCTGCTCCGCGATCCCGGTCATGCGCTGAGGCTAGTGGATGTGGGTGGCCGGAGACCATCGATTGCACGAAATCTCAAAGTTGAGTCGTTCACGCTCAACTCTCAGGTGCGTGGCTTGACTTTCGATTTGGGACACTGGCACACTTGAGCCAGCACCACTCAACTCTGTGAAATCGAGCTGAGAACATACTTTAAAGGAGAACGCACACATGGCCCGTGCAGTAGGCATCGACCTCGGAACCACCAACTCTGTGGTGGCCGTCCTCGAAGGTGGAGAACCCACCGTCATCGCAAACGCCGAAGGCTTCCGGACCACGCCGTCCGTCGTCGCCTTCACCAAAGACGGCGAGGTGCTGGTCGGCGAGACCGCCAAGCGCCAGGCCGTCACCAACGTCGACCGCACCATCGCGTCGGTCAAGCGCCACATGGGCACCGACTGGAATGTCGCCATCGACGACAAGAAGTTCACCCCGCAGGAAGTTTCGGCCCGCATCCTGGCCAAGCTCAAGCGCGATGCCGAGGCGTACCTGGGCGACAAGGTGACGGATGCCGTCATCACCGTTCCCGCGTACTTCAACGATGCCGAGCGCCAGGCCACCAAGGAGGCCGGCGAGATCTCCGGCCTCAACGTGCTGCGTATTATCAACGAGCCGACCGCGGCCGCACTCGCCTACGGCCTCGACCGTGGCAAAGAAGACGAGCTCATCCTGGTCTTCGACCTCGGCGGCGGAACCTTCGACGTCTCCCTCCTCGAGGTAGGCAAGGACGACGACTTCTCCACCATTCAGGTGCGGTCGACTGCCGGTGACAACCGCCTCGGCGGCGACGACTGGGATCAGCGCATCGTCGATCACCTGATCAAGAAGTTCAAGGAAACCACCGGCGTCGACGTCTCCAAGGACAAGATCGCCAAGCAGCGCCTCAAGGAAGCCGCCGAGCAGGCCAAGAAGGAACTCTCGAGCAGCATGTCGACGAGCATCCAGCTGCCGTACCTCTCCCTGACCGAGAATGGCCCGGCCAACCTCGACGAGACGCTCACCCGCGCCCAGTTCGAGAAGATGACCGAAGACCTGCTCGACCGCACGAAGAAGCCGTTTCAGGACGTCATCCGTGAAGCCGGGGTCAAGGTGGAAGATATCGCACACGTCGTTCTCGTCGGTGGCTCCACCCGCATGCCCGCCGTGTACGAGCTCGTCAAGGCCGAGACCGGTGGCAAGGACCCGAACAAGGGCGTCAACCCGGACGAGGTCGTCGCCGTTGGCGCCGCACTGCAGGCCGGCGTGCTGAAGGGTGAGCGCAAAGATGTCCTGCTCATCGACGTCACCCCGCTGAGCCTCGGCATCGAGACCAAGGGCGGCATCATGACGCGCCTGATCGAGCGCAACACGGCCATCCCGACCAAGCGCAGCGAGACCTTCACCACAGCCGACGACAACCAGCCGTCCGTCGCGATCCAGGTCTTCCAAGGCGAGCGCGAGTTCACCCGCGACAACAAGAACCTCGGCACGTTCGAGCTGACCGGCATCGCGCCGGCCCCGCGCGGCATCCCGCAGGTTGAGGTTACCTTCGATCTCGACGCCAACGGCATCGTGCACGTGTCTGCCAAAGACAAGGGCACCGGCAAGGAACAGTCGATGACCATCACGGGCGGATCTTCGCTCGCGAAGGAAGACATCGAGCGCATGGTGCGCGAGGGCGAAGAGCACGCCGCCGAGGACAAGCGCCGTCGCGAGGCAGCCGAGACCCGCAACACGGCGGAGCAGCTCGCTTACTCGATCGAGAAGCTGATCAAGGAGAACGACGAGAAGCTGCCCGAGGACGTGAAGTCCGAGGTTCAGGCCGACGTCGACGCCCTCAAGGCCGCTCTCGTCGGCGACGACGATGCGGCCGTGAAGACGGCCTTCGACAAGCTCAACGAGAGCCAGGGCAAGCTCGGCGAGGCCATCTACAAGACCAGCCAGGCGGATGCCGCGGCCGGTGCCCCAACCGACTCCGAGCCGACCGCCGACGCGGCCGGCTCCGACGAAGACGTGGTTGACGCCGAGGTCGTCGACGACGAAGACGAGGCCAAGAAGTAATGGCAGACGACAACAAGCGTCCTGGCGACGAGCCGTTTGACGAGGGGGCATCCACTGAGGGTGCCCCCGGGGCCGACGCCGAGGCGGAAGCCGAAGGTGTGAGTGTCGAGGGCTTCGACGAGGCGTCCGCCGAGGGTATCGAAGAGGACGAGCTGACGGTCCAAGACATCCTGGATGCCGCCACGCGGGAAGTCGACGAGCCCACGAGCGAGCACCTCGCCGACCTCAAGCGGGTCACCGCGGAGTACGCCAACTACCGTCGCCGCACCGAGGCCAACCGCGAGGTCGAGCGTGAGCGCGTCACCGTGGATGTCGTAAAGGGCCTGATTCCCGTGCTCGACGATCTCGACCGCGCTGAGAAGCACGGCGACCTGGTCGAAGACTCGGCGTTCAGCACGATCGCCGCGAAACTGCGGGGGAGCGTCGAGCGCCTGGGCGTGAAGTCCTTCGGCACGGTCGGCGAACCGTTCGATCCGACCATCCACGAGGCGATCTTCCAGCTGCCCACCGCGGGCATCGAGTCGGAGACCGTCGGTGACGTGATCGAGACCGGCTACTTCCTCGGCTCGTCGCTCCTGCGCGTGGCCAAGGTCGTCGTGCAGGTACCGAGCGATGGCTAGCCAGGACTGGTTCGATAAGGACTTTTACAAGGTCCTGGGTGTGTCAAAGGACGTCACCCCGGCCGAGCTGAAGAAGGCCTATCGCAAGCTCGCCCGCACGTATCACCCGGACTCCAATCCGGGCAACCCTGCGGCCGAGGCGACGTTCAAGGAGATCAGCGAGGCACACTCGGTCATCGGTGACCCTGCCCAACGCAAGGAATACGATGCTGTGCGCGCGATGGGCGGTGGGGCCCGCTTCACCGCCCCGCGCCCCGGTGGCGGGCAGGCCGGAGGCTTCGATGATGTCTTCGGAGGCATGTTCGGTGGGGGCGCGCGGCAACAACAGCCCGGCTACTCCTATGAGCAGGGCGGTTTCGACGACCTCCTCGGCGGCATGTTCGGCCGCGGTCAGGGTGGCGGCGGTTTCGGCACCTCGAGCGGCGGGTTCCGCGGCTACGGCGGGCCGACTCGCGGCCGCGACGTGATCGCGTCGACAACGGTCGACTTCATCACGGCCACGCACGGTGACCAGATCACCCTGCAAACGCAGGATGGCCGCGCCATCAAGGTGAAGATCCCGGCCGGGGTGGCCGACGGGCAGAAGATCAAGCTCCGCGGCCAGGGGCAGCACAGCCCTGACGGCGGCGAGTCCGGCGACATCGTACTCACGGTGAACGTGCGCAAGCACCCGGTCTTCGAACGCGATGGGCTGAACCTGCGGGTCTCCGTTCCGGTCACGTTCGTCGAGGCCGCGCTCGGCGCCACTATCGAGGTGCCGACGTTGGGCGGAGCGCCGGTCAAACTGCGCATCGCCCCGGGCACCCCGAGCGGGCGCGTGCTGCGCGTCAAGGGGCGTGGCGTCGTGACGCCCAAGGGCACCGGGGACCTGCTGGCGGAGGTTCAGGTTGCCGTTCCGTCTCATCTGTCGAAGGACGCCGAAGAGAAACTCGCGGCCTTCGCGGAAGCACTGCCGAAGGAGAATCCGCGCGACGAACTCCTCGCGAAGGCGAGAGACTGACGGTGGACGAGAACACCCGGGTTTTCGTAATCTCGATGGCCGCCGAGCTTGCGGGCATGCACCCGCAAACGCTGCGCCAATACGATCGCCTGGGGCTGGTGAGTCCCGACCGCACCCCCGGTCGGTCTCGCCGGTACTCGATGCGGGATGTGGCCAAGCTCCGCGAGATCGCGGAGCTCGGTGCCGAGGGTGTGAGCCTGGAAGGGATCCGTCGCATCATTGACCTCGAGGACCACGTGCGCACGCTCGAATCGCGGCTGCGCGAATTGGAGTCTGCGCTGGCCGATGAACTGCTCAACCGTCCGGGCCGCCGCGTCTTCGCGGCCGGCTCGGCCGGTGAGGTCATCTCGATGCGGGCCGGTACGCGCACGCGCCGGTCCAACCAGATCGTGATCTGGCGCCCCTTGGGTTCCCGCCCGATCGGCGACGAGAAGTAGCCGCACCTGCGGGCTAGCCTGAGGCAATGCCTGATTTTTCCTTTGACCGCCTGAGGCGTTTCCCCGACGTGGAAGCGGACAATCTCTTCGCCGTGGATGCGAGCGACCGCCTGATCCTCGACGAGGCGGCCGGCGTGCTGGCCGAGGCAGGATCCGGCGAGGTCGTGGTGATCGAGGACCGCTATGGCGCTCTCACCCTGGGCGCGGCCGCACTGGCCGGGGCCCGGGGAATCCGGGTGCACCAGGATGTCCTCTCTGGGGAGTTGGCCCTCACCCTGAATGCGGCCGACGCCGGACTCGCCGATTCCTACCGCTCCCTCATCCTGGGCGAAGAACTGCTGACGAACGCGCGGGTGGTGCTGATCCAGCTGCCGCGCAGTCTGGCGGCGCTCGATGAGTTCGCCGACGCCATCCGTCGTTTCGCGGCACCGGATGTGGTGGTGATCGCCGGTGGACGCATCAAGCACATGACGCCGACCATGAACGCGGTGCTCCGCCGGCACTTCGGCGAGCTGCAGGTCTCGTCGGCCCGGCAAAAGTCGCGGGTACTCAGGGCAGCGGCTCCGACTGCCTCCGCAACTCAGCCGACGGTGTCCACCTGGCCGAATTCTGTGGAGCACGCCGACCTGGGACTCACGATCTGCGCCCACGGGGCTGCGTTTGCCGGCGCGACCGTCGATATCGGAACGCGCTACCTGCTTGAGTTCCTTGATCGTATGAAAACGGATGCTCGGAGCGCCATCGACCTCGGCTGCGGCACCGGGGTGCTCGCCGCCACCCTCGCCCGACGCCGTCCCGCCCTGCGGGTGACCGCCACCGACCAGTCGGCCGCGGCCGTCGCCTCCGCGCGGGCCACCATGGTGGCCAATGCGCTCGCCGACCGGGTCACGGTCGTGCGGGATGACGCGCTCCAGAGCCAACCGGATGCCTCGGCCGAACTGATCGTGCTGAACCCGCCCTTTCACATCGGCTCGTCGGTCCATGCCGGCATAGCCCTGAAACTGTTCGAGGATGCCGGACGAGTGTTGCAGCCCGGTGGTGAACTGTGGAGTGTGTGGAACACCCACCTCGGTTATCGCCCCGCGCTGACGCGATTGGTCGGGCCGACACACCAGGTCGGTCGGAACGCCAAGTTCACCGTCACGGTCTCGACCGGACGCTGAGACGCGCCGGACCGCCGTGAGGCCCGCACCTGGGGGCTTCCGCCAGGGCGCCGGAGCCGACACGCCCGGGATGCGGGAGGGAGTTGCGCACCCCCAAAATTCACCGTAATGTCTCTCTAGTCACCCCACAGGTGCGGAAAGCCGCAGAGCTTCCCGGCCTCAAGTGGGACGAAGATTTAGTTTTTTCTCGAATATCCTCCCGACTAGGGAGAGTTCGGGTTTAAACCAAAATATTATCTCTCTTCGGCTGGTCGTCAGGTCGCGTATGTAGATGATTTCGAGTCGCTTTGGCGCACTCGGAATCGGCTGCTTTCCGTGATTTGACAGAGATTAGTCGGGTGGGTAAGTTTTACAGGTTGCCTCGAAGCGACAGCCCCTGTGGGGTTTGAAGTCGAGT